>NZ_JBFRNU010000008.1:0-162299 GCF_041471145.1 Vibrio sp. 10N.261.54.A5
AACTAACACGAAGTCAGAGTTTTTCTTATGCTCTTCTAGCTTCGCTGATAATACCGCCTCATCAATTACAACACCATCATGCTTAGCAGCGATGTGAGGCGATGATGGTAGTAACAACGCGTATGGATTGACGTCTTCGTAAGCAATATCTTGCGTCGCCGCTTCTTGAAGATGCAGTGCATCACTATTACGTAGTCCTTCAGGGGATTTTTCACTCCCTGCAGCAACTGGCTTGTAACCAATTGTTGATAAATCTTGTGCGGCCAAAGCTTGAAGAATCGCTTTTGAAACCACAGTTTTTCCCACTTCGGTATCCGTACCTGCAATAAATAATGCATCAATCATAATTGAATAACCCCTAAACAAACTTGATATGTTGCTGGCAAGAAACCTTGATGGTTTTTAAACTCTCGATATTCCCGTTCAACAAGCTGCAACATGCGGCGACTTGTTAAACCTTGTGAGCGACCACTTACGTGATTAGCGCCGATACCTTTAAGGTCGCGCATCAGTTCAAACGCAGTGTCGTACCAAACGGTGATGGTGGGCAAGTCTAGTTGATGAGCCGTACAGCTAGATTGCGCTAACGCAATTTTTACCTGATTGATTGTAATAAAATGGTTAACGTGTTGATGTGCGTCAATTTTAGACCATGACTTTTCCAGTTCAAACAGTGACCCATCAAGCAAAGTTGAAAAAATTACACGTCCACCAGTCGCTGTAACGCGCTTCATCTCTTTCAAAGGCGACGATAAATCATCACACCATTGCAACGCTAAGCTCGAAAAAACAATGTCGAAACATCCATCTTCAAACGGCAATTGTTCAGCGTCAGCTTGTTGATATAAAGCCACTGATGCACCACAACGTTGTTCTGCCGCTTTTAACATTCCAGCAGATAAGTCAGCACACACTACCTCAGCACCACGCTTCGCTATCTGTTCGGAGAAATAACCGGTACCACAACCTAAATCGAGTACCTTTAAACCTGAAAGGTCGCTAGGTAACTTATCCAGTAGTCGGTGGCCGACATCGCGCTGAAACTCAGCGTGTTTATCATAGGTTGTTGCTGCTTTGCCAAAAGCTTCGGCAATCGCACTTTTATCTTGGCCTACGTAATCATGCACTACTGCTTCTTGTAACATTTACTGAGCCTCATTATTTAGCTCTATTGCTTTAAGCAACGAGCTGGTTAACTGGAGAATCTGTTTCTGACTGTGGTTAGCCGTTAGCGTGATTCGTAATCGAGCGGTTCCGGCTGGAACGGTTGGCGGCCTTATTGCGGTCACCCAAACTTGGTTTTGCTTTAACTCTTCAGCTATAGATAATGCAGCCTGAGCTTCACCTATCACAAATGGCTTAATTGGAGTCTGAGTATCCACAAAGCCTTTCACGCCATTCAGCTGCTCTGCATAAAGAGCCCCTAACTCGGTTAGCTTCTCGCGACGCCACTCTTGTGTTTGAATCATCTGACACGCATGAGACAAAGCCACTGCTTGTGAAGGTGGCATTGCCGTCGAATACACATGATGACGAGCGAACTGAGTTAAGTAATCACCCACTTCTGATGAACAAAGAATCGCAGCACCAGAAACGCCAAATGCTTTGCCAAAGGTCACCACCAAAATATCGGGGGAGATTTGTGCTGCACTGCAACTCCCAGCTCCTTTATCACCTAATACGCCGATACCGTGGGCATCATCAACCGCCAACCAACTGTCGTATTGATGAGTCAGGTTAGATATCTGGCTGAGAGGCGCTTGATCGCCGTCCATGCTGAATACGCCCTCAGTGACGACCAAGGATTGTAGAGATCGGCTTAATAGAGACTCTAGATGCTGCGTGTCGTTGTGTTTAAAGCGTTTCATGGTTGCATGAGAAAGCATCCCCGCTTCCATCAAAGAGGCGTGATTAAGCTTGTCTTGCAGCAGAGAGTCGTCTTTTTCGAGCAGAGAAAACAACAAGGCTTGGTTCGCACTGAAACCAGAACTAAAGAGAATCGCACGTTCAAAGCCCAACCATTCACACAGCTGAGCTTCTAAATTTCTATGAGCAGGACTAAAACCCGTGACCAATGGCGATGCCGCACTGCCAGCACCATAAAGGGAAAGCCCAGCTTGCCACGCCTCCACCAATTCAGGGTCGTTCGCCAAGCCTAGGTAATCATTACTCGAAAAATTAATAAAGCGAGAACCTTCGCAATTAAGCAAAGGACCATTACTGTTTTCGAGCACTTTAAGTTGACGAGTTAGCCCCTGCTCACGGCGTTGAACAAGGGCATCTTTGATACGGGATTTAAACAGTGGCATCGTAGAACATGTCATCTTTCGTTGGACGAGCAGCAACGCGCTCCACTACTTGATCTAACAGTTCGTTTTCTTGAATTTCATCAGGCTTCTGAGCCACTTGTTGGCTGTTGATGCCTAACTTCTTAAACAGCTGCATGTCCGTGTCTTCATCTGGGTTTGGCGTAGTCAGTAGCTTACAACCGTAGAAGATAGAGTTCGCGCCAGCCATGAAGCACATCGCCTGCATCTGTTCATTCATATTCTCGCGACCTGCAGACAGACGAACCGCTGACATTGGCATCATGATACGAGCAATCGCAATCAACTTAATGAAGTCAAAAGATTCAACATCATCGACGTTTTCCATCGGTGTGCCTTTCACTTTCACGAGCATGTTGATTGGCACACTCTCAGGGTGTACCGGAAGGTTCGCTAGCTCTACCAGCAGGCCTGCACGGTCATTGGTACTTTCGCCCATACCAATAATGCCACCAGAACAGATCTTCATACCGGCATCACGTACGTGAGATAGCGTATCTAAACGATCTTGGTAAGTACGAGTGGTGATGATGCTGCCGTAAAACTCGGGAGACGTATCAAGGTTATGGTTGTAGTAATCCAAGCCTGCATCCGCTAACTCGCCAGCTTGATCAGGGGTTAACATGCCTAGTGTCATACAGGTTTCTAGACCCATACCTTTCACACCTTTGATCATATCAGTCAAGTGAGGCATATCGCGTTCTTTCGGGTTTTTCCACGCCGCGCCCATACAGAAACGAGTCGAGCCCGCGTTCTTGGCTTTTTGCGCCGCATCCAAAACACGCTCTACTTCCATTAGGCGTTCTTTGTCGACATCCGTTCGGTAGTGAGCACTTTGAGGACAATACTTACAGTCTTCAGGACAAGCACCGGTCTTAATCGATAGAAGCGTACTCACCTGCACGTGGTTGTGCTCTTGGTACTGTCTATGAACCACTTGAGCTTCAAACATTAAATCCATAAACGGTTTTTCAAGCAGCGCTGTTACTTCAGCAACTGTCCAGTCATGACGAACTTCCACGTGTCGATCCTTTTTTATTATTTGATGTTTCATCTCTATCAATAGAGATTGCATTTATGCTTGGCTAGTCTACCGACAAGCTTTAGACTGTCAACACATTGATAATATCAAAAGTTTACATATGGTTATTTTTTAACCGCACCAAAAATGGAAGTTACTATGGATCTCGCCTTTGATCGCCAGCATATCTGGCATCCCTACACATCAACGTTAACACCTCTGACCTGCTATCCAGTCACCAACGCAGACGGTGTTCACCTAGAATTAGAAGGCGGAAAACGAATTATTGATGGTATGTCATCTTGGTGGTCAACCATCCACGGCTACAATCACCCTGAGCTAAACGCTGCAGCTCATAGTCAAATCGATAAGGTTTCACACGTTATGTTTGGTGGCATCACCCACCAGCCCGCTATCGATCTATGTAAGAAGCTTTTGAATCTCGCGCCAAGTAATCTTGAGCATGTATTTTTGGCCGATTCAGGTTCAGTTGCCGTAGAGGTTAGCCTCAAGATGGCATTGCAATATTGGCACGCTAAAGGACAACCTCGTTCAAAGTTCCTCACACTAAGAGATGGCTACCACGGTGATACCTTTGCGGCGATGTCAGTGACCGACCCTGACAACTCAATGCACAGCCTCTACAAAGGCTTTTTGCCGGAACATATTTTCGCTGATTCGCCAAAAACAGGCTTTTGGGATGAGTGGAACTCAAGTGACATCGATAGTTTTAAAGAAAAGCTGGCAGCACACCATCAAGAAGTCGCAGCGGTGATCTTAGAGCCAATCGTTCAAGGGGCTGGTGGCATGCGCATCTACCACCCTGAGTTCCTAAAACAAGTTCGCTTACTGTGTGATGAATTCAACGTATTGCTGATCTTGGATGAGATTGCGACCGGGTTTGGCCGCACAGGGAAACTATTCGCTTGTGAGCATGCCGATGTTCAACCGGACATATTATGCGTAGGCAAAGCTTTAACTGGTGGCTATATGACATTGTCAGCGACGCTTGCGAGTAAGGAAGTTGCTGACACGGTATGTGGCGGTGAAGCAGGCTGCTTTATGCATGGGCCAACCTTTATGGGCAACCCATTGGCTTGCGCAGTCGGTGCGGCAAGTTTATCCATCATCGAGCAAGGCCATTGGAAAAATCAGACTCAACAGATTGAACAGCTCTTTTCTGAGTTGTTACCACCGTTGCGAGAACATGAACTGGTTAAAGACGTGCGTTGGTTAGGCGCGATTGGCGTCGTTGAAACTCACACACCCGTCGATATGGAAGCCATTCAAGCTCACTTTGTAGAGCAAGGCGTTTGGATCCGTCCGTTTGGTAAGCTAATTTATATGATGCCTCCGTTTATTATCAAACCACAACATATTGAGCAATTGGTCGCTGCTATCGACACAGCATTACAAAATACTCATTGCTTTAAATAAGGCGTTTATTGCTCTAAACAAGAGCGACGATTATTTCTATATATCTTCATTAATAAATCATTTAATTAAACTAAAAGGCCTTACATAAAAGTAAGGCCTTAACTGCTTGAAGGTAACCGTCAGTTTAACGTAATTGGCTATCTTTACTTGCTCGACGGTTAAACAATGAATGTCGATGTGCGTCATGCTCTAATATTGACTGACATTCTATACACAAACGAACGCCTTTGATCGCGCGTCGTCTTTGTTCCGGAATCTCATCACCACACTCATCACAATAACGCAAACCCTCACCACCTCGAAGGTTTCCTCTTACACGAGAGATCTCATCATCAATGGTATTTTGTATTTGCTGGCTGACACTATCGTCACCAGCCCATCCTACGGCCATAAGCCCTCCTCAGTATTTGAACGAGAAAATCTATACCTACCGCGGTAAGAGCATATTATAGCCACATTTAAAGATTGTAATAATTATCAAAATCAATAAAACACTATTACACATAGGTAACAAAAATTATTTATTTCTCGCCACTGCACTATTCTATAGGCAATAAAAAACCCAGCCTGTTGGCTGGGTTTTATAAGTAACCTAATGCTTAATCAATCTAATTAACCGATGTGCGTTACGCCGCCCATGTATGGTTGAAGTACTTCTGGGATAGCAATACGGCCATCTGCTTCTTGGTTGTTCTCAAGGATAGCAACCATAGTACGACCAACAGCAAGACCAGAACCGTTTAGTGTGTGTACAAGTTCAGGTTTTTTCTCGCCTTTACGACGGAAACGAGCTTGCATACGACGCGCTTGGAAATCCCACATGTTTGAACAAGAAGAAATCTCACGGTAAGTCTCTTGTGCTGGAACCCATACTTCTAAGTCGTAAGTTTTCGCAGAACCGAAGCCCATGTCACCTGTACATAGAATCACTTTACGGTAAGGAAGCTCTAGAAGTTGAAGTACTTTCTCAGCGTGGCCAGTTAGCTCTTCAAGCGCTGCCATTGAGTCTTCTGGCTTAGTGATTTGTACTAATTCAACTTTATCGAATTGGTGCATACGGATAAGACCACGAGTGTCACGACCATAAGAACCCGCTTCAGAACGGAAACACGGCGTGTGAGCTGTCATCTTAAGTGGCAGTTCAGCTTCATCAGTGATCGTGTCACGAACCATGTTCGTTACCGGTACTTCCGCAGTAGGGATAAGCGATAGAGTCTTAAGAGGTACGTCACTTACTTGCTCAGTTAGCGGGCTTGTGTGGAACAAGTCTTCGCCGAACTTAGGAAGTTGACCAGTACCGTAAAGGCTATCGTGGTTCACTAGATACGGTACGTACATTTCTGTGTAGCCGTGCTCATCAGTGTGAAGGTCCAGCATGAACTGAGCAATAGCACGGTGTAGCCGTGCAAATTTGCCTTTCATCACGATGAAACGAGAACCCGAGATTTTAACTGCGCTAGCAAAATCAAGACCGCCAGACATTTCGCCAAGATCGACGTGATCTTTCACTTCAAAGTCGTAAGTCTTAGGTTGACCCCAACGAGAAACTTCTACGTTATCGTCTTCATCTTTACCATCTGGCACTTCTGCATCAGGTAGGTTAGGAATAGACATTGTGATCGTTTCTAGCTCAGATTGAAGATCAGCCAATGCTACTTTAGCTTGGTCTAGTTCTGCGCCTAAGTTGCCTACTTCTGCAAGGATACGCTCAGCTTCTTCATGGTCGCCTTTTGCTTTCGCTTGACCAATGGACTTCGATCGAGAGTTACGTAACGCTTGTAGCTCTTCAGTTTTCATCTGAAGGGACTTACGTTTTTCTTCAAGTTCACGAATTGTCTCTACATCAAGGGTGAAGCCTCGACGTGCTAATTTTGCCGCTGTTTCATCCAGCTCAGCTCGAAGTAATTTAGAATCCAGCATTGCTAATCCTATGCTTTAGTTATTTGAATATTCAGTAGCTTGCTACTGAATCACTGCTAAACCCCTAAAACTGGTGTTATTTCGACCAATTTATAACGATTTAATTGAAATTTTATGACTAGGTAACGATATCCAAAAAAGACTACTTTTCATAGCGTTTTTGTGGGCTTTTTGCGTCCAAATCCGCCAGATAATCTAGCTTCTCGCCAATTTTGGTCTCTAAGCCTCGTTTTGTTGGGAAATAGTATTGCTTCTCTCCCATTTCAGGAGGCAGATACTTTTCACCAGCGGCGTAGGCTCCTGGTTCGTCATGAGCATAACGGTATTCTTGCCCGTAGCCCATGTCCTTCATCAAAGTTGTCGGTGCATTTCGCAAATGATGCGGCACTTCATATTCAGGAAGATTGTGAGCATCTGTTAACGCTTGCTTCCACGCGGTGTAAACGGCGTTACTCTTTGGTGCACATGCGAGATAAACAACCGCCTGCGCAATCGCACGCTCCCCTTCAGCAGGGCCAATGCGCGTGAAGCAATCCCAAGCCGACATCGCTACCTGCATGGCGCGAGGATCAGCGTTACCGATATCTTCAGAAGCAATCGCCAGCAAGCGTCTAACGATATACAAAGGATCACAACCCGCCGCAATCATTCGTGCTGACCAGTACAAGGCCGCATCAGGGTTTGAGCCACGAATTGACTTATGAACCGCGGAGATTAGGTCGTACCAAATATCACCCTTGTTATCGAAACGAGCGACTTTCTCACCAGCCACTTCAGCCAACAACTGCAAGGTTATCGCTTTCTCGCCTTTATCGTTGTCTTCTGCCATGTCATACAGCAGTTCAAGGTAGTTAAGCGACATACGCGCGTCGCCGTTAACCAGTTCTGCAAGGCGATCTAAAACATTATCAGCAAAATCAACAGGCACATCACCTAACCCACGTTGCTTATCTTCAATCGCTTGGCGAATGACAAGAGAAATATCATCTGTGTTCAGGGACGTCAGTTTGTAGACACGCGCACGTGACAACAAAGCGTTGTTCAGTTCAAAAGATGGGTTTTCTGTCGTCGCACCAATAAAGGTCACGGTGCCATCTTCGATATGAGGCAGAAAAGCATCTTGCTGACTTTTGTTAAAGCGATGGACTTCGTCCACAAACAGGATGGTTCTGCGCCCTGCTTGCTTGTTCTCGCGCGCTTTTTCAATTGCAATACGAATGTCTTTTACGCCCGAGGTTACCGCCGATACGCGTTCCACTTCAGCATTCGCATAGTTTGCTGCAACTTCGGCTAACGTCGTTTTACCGGTGCCCGGAGGCCCCCACAAAATCATCGAGTGGATATGGCCCGCTTCCAACGCTCTGCGAAGTGGTTTACCTGGGCCTAATATATGCTGCTGACCGATGTACTGTTCGACAGTTTCCGGTCTCATACGAGCAGCAAGGGGACGAAAATCTTCGTCCCCCGCAAAATCTAAGCTGTAATTACTCAATTGCAATCTCTTGATTCGTTGATGGCATTAATGCCTATCGACGTACTACCAAACGATCTGCTTGTTTAGATCAGTTTCTTTGGTCGTCGACCTCGACACCTTCCGGTGCCACAAAAGTAAAGCGGTCTGCTGCAGGTTTACCCAAATCAACATTGCTAAAGGTAAACTCACCTTTTTGACCGTCTTGTTCAATCACATTAAAGCCCTGAACAATGCCCTTTTCGGTGATATTAATCTGGAAGTCACCCTGATTAGAATCGACAGCAGTTGGCGTTAGCGTGAATTGGTTACCCGTTTGCGCCACATTATAATTATCCCAATCACTTTCTTGGTTACGTGTAAGCAGGACAAAAGGTGTCTGTGATGTCGCTTGCTCTTGCCAATAAATGCTCACTTGCTCAATGAACGGGCTGTAGTACCACAAGCTTTGGCCATCAGATACCAACAAGTTTTCATCAGGGAACGTGGTCTCCCAGCGGAACAGGCTTGGGCGTGCAATCTCTACCGTGCCCTCACCTTCCATAACAACATCACCATCAGGGCTGGTCACGACTTGTTTAAAGTCAGCGCTGAAGCCTGCGTTTAATGCCAAGCGGCTACTCAACTCTTCTTTCGGAGAAGCAAACACTGAGAAGCTCATAAATAAAAGTGCGAATACTTTTTTCATCAATAATCCTGTTAGAACATAAGTCGGTCATATTTTCGATTTGACCGACTGAATAGTTATGAGTTCCTACCGGAACTAATCTTTTGGTGGCGCTGGTGCTAAGACTTCTCGGTTACCGTTATGACCTGGAGCACTTACGATACCTTGAGCTTCAAGTTGCTCGACAATACGTGCAGCACGGTTGTAGCCAATCTTGAATCGACGCTGTACACCTGAAACTGAGCCACGACGTGAATGAACAACGTGTTCTACCACCTGATCAAACAGAGGATCGACCTCTTCATCACCTTCCATCTTCTCACCCGGAAGCAAGGTTTCTGGAGTTTGTTCGCCGTTGGTGATTTCATCAATATAGTTTGGCTTACCACGCGCTTTCCAGTTATTCACGACTGCGTGTACATCGTCATCAGATGCAAAGGCACCGTGAACACGAGTTGTATGGCTAGAACCAGGAGGCAAGTAAAGCATATCACCCATGCCCAATAGTGATTCCGCACCACCTTGGTCAAGGATAGTTCGTGAATCCGTTTTAGTTGATACCGTAAAGGCCACACGGGTTGGAATGTTCGCTTTAATAAGACCAGTAATAACATCCACTGATGGACGTTGCGTCGCTAGGATCAAGTGAACACCCGCCGCACGTGCTTTTTGTGCCAAACGTGCAATCAGTTCTTCAACCTTCTTACCAACCACCATGATTAGGTCGGCAAATTCATCAACGATAACCACAATGTAAGGCAGTTTCTCAAGCAATGGCGCTTCTGGGTCCATGCTGTCGCCCGGCTTCCACAGTGGATCGTGAATTGGGTGACCCGCTTCCGCTGCCATCTTAAGCTTATCGTTGTAACCTTTAATGTTACGAACGCCTAATGCTGACATCAGCTTATAACGTCGTTCCATCTCGCCAACACACCAACGAAGGGCGTTCGACGCATCTTTCATGTCGGTTACCACTTCAGACAATAGATGAGGAATACCCTCATAAACCGATAGCTCAAGCATTTTCGGGTCGATCATGATGAAGCGAACATCTTCCGGTGATGCTTTGTAAAGCATACTCAGAATCATTACGTTCACACCTACCGACTTACCAGAACCGGTTGTACCTGCAACCAGAACGTGAGGCATTTTCGATAGATCAGCAATAACGGCTTCACCAGCGATGTCTTGTCCTAGAACCACTGTCGTTGGCGATTTCGCTTCTTGGAACTGAGTGCTAGCAACCACGTCTGAGAAGAATACCGTTTGGCGACTCATATTCGGCAGTTCTAAGCCAACATAAGGTTTACCCGGAATCACTTCTACGACACGTACTGCCAATGCAGAGAGCGAACGCGCTAAGTCCATAGAAAGGCCAGAAATACGGCTTACTTTCACACCTGGAGCCAGATCAAGTTCGAATCGAGTGATTACTGGACCTGGGAAAATGTCGACAACGTCTGCTTTGATCTTGTAGTCCGCTAGCTTAGATTCAACAAGACGAGCAATTGCCTCTAGCGCATCACGGTCAATAAAGGTTTCACGCTTTTCAGGGTGGAATAACAATTCAAGCGTGGGTAATGGCTCAGCAGGCTTAGGTAAATTAACATCTTGTTGAACCAAGAACGGATTCTGCGCCGCTGCCATATTCGCTTGGGCTTCAGAAACAATGCTTTGGAATGCGGCGACATCTTGATCTTGATCTTGATGCGCAGGTTCTTCTTCCGTTACTTCTTCCCAAGGAAGATCAACAGTTGGCTCTAGGTTTTGTGCTGTTGGCAGTTCAGGTTCTGAATGTTCTTCTTGATAAGGGAAAGGTTCAAACTGTTCTTCGATTAATGCTGCGTCAGCTAATTCAGCTTCAGCCTGTTCTGATTCAAGCTCTGAGCCCTGTTGGTAGCTTTGCTCTTCCGTAACATCAAACGGTGAAGGTTGTGCAGAGAAATCGTCTTCCACGGTTGCTTCTGGCTCGCCCATAGGTGAAGCGTATAAAGATTCAGGTTGAACATCTTCAGAACCAAATTCGCCATTTACTTGTGGTGAGCTATCTAATTCTGGTTCAGCACTTCTAAGGTCAGCATGAGCAGGGCCAACTTCTGGTTGTTCGTTCTGCATGTATTGTTGGTAAGCAACCTGAGAATCATGCGCGTCAACCTGATCTTGTTCTGCTAGGTCATCTTCATACATGGCCGCATTTTCTAGCTGCTCTATCGTTGCATTCAACTGTTTAGAGCGCTCAATACCTTCTTCTAGCGGTTCTTCTGGCGCTTGGTAAACAGCTGCTGCAGGGATCGTTTGCTCTGACTCAATTACCGCTTGAGGCTGAACCTGAGGTTCTTCATGAACAGGAGCTTCTTGTTTCGCAGGAGCATCGACAGGCATATGAATATTGTAATGACGCTTCGGCGATGCAGCATTGTCTCGCGCATTTGTCGCCACGTCTGCCGACTCATTGGTCGCAGAAAAACTCATCGCAGGATCTAGCGGATCATGCTCTGTTGATTCTTTGTTGCCTTCTATAGCAGGAACATCGCGGTAAGTTGGCGCTTGATGCTGCTGATGACGTTCTTCGATTAAATCGCGGTCTGCTGATTCTCTTAATTGAGGCTCAAGCAGCTCTTGGTCTTGGCCACGAGCCTTATTAACAGTAGACGTGAAAAATTTGATGGCACATTCACCCAACCATTCCACAATGCTTAGCCAAGAGATACCGGTTAATAGAGTGAAACCAGCACCCCATAAGAAAAGAAGAACCAGCGTACTACCAAGAACATTCAACGTTGGAAGTGCAAGGCTTGTTAAAACGTCACCTACCACGCCACCGGATGAAAAGTACCAGATGTCGTCAAAGTTGATATCCGCTAAACCACAACTCGTAAGAATTAGGATAGTCAGGCCAAGTAAGCGAGTGCCCCACAGCATGAAGTCGATCTGCTCGTCTTCATTACGTTTGCGGAATAAAACCCACGCAGCAACCGTCACTAAGATAGGCAGAGGGTAAGCCAAAGAGCCAAATACGAAGAAAAGCGTATCCGCCAACCAAGCACCTAGGTAGCCACCCGCATTTTGAATGTCACCACCCCACGCCGTTTGCGACCATGATGGGTCTGCAGGACTAAAAGTTAATAACGCAACGGCAAGTAGAATAGAGAAGAGAACACCGAGAATCAGACTGCACTCTTTGAGACGTTGAGAACCACTCAAACGAGGAGACTGAGGCTCTTCACTCGTTTTAATGATTGTTTCTACTTTATTACTGCTCTGCTTGAACATAAACCAACTTAATAATTAAACGGGATAAAAACATCTCGAGCGGCCAAAGCCGCTCGTTTCAATGAAACTACTGTTGATTTAACCATATCAAACAGAAAAACCCAATTCCAGAAAGCAAGAAAGCGGAACAAATGTCCGCTTTCTTTCATTTCACCAATTGTGACTAACGAGTTTTAATCACAAGTTGATTGGTTTGTTTCACTTCTTCCATTACTACGTAAGTTCGAGTGTCGTTTACGCCCGGTAGACGAAGTAACGTATCACCCAGTAGCTTACGGTAAGCACCCATATCAGATACACGTGTTTTTAGAAGATAGTCAAAATCACCCGACACTAAATGACACTCTTGGATGTCATCCAGTTTCTGCACAGCGGTGTTGAATTGTTCGAACACATCTGGCGCACCACGGTTCAACGTAATTTCAACAAACACTAAAAGTGAAGCATCAAGGTACTGTGGGTTCAGCAACGCTGTGTACCCAGTAATGTAACCTTGACGTTCTAAACGACGAACACGTTCAAGACATGGAGTTGGAGAAAGTCCTACTCGTTTTGAGAGTTCAACGTTTGAGATACGACCGTCTTTTTGCAACTCATTAAGAATGTTGCGGTCAATACGATCTAGTTCCTTGGACGGCTTCTTATAATTGTCTGCCATTTTTTATTCCACCTTATTACTTCCTTGCAAAAAAATATACTACAACTTTTTAATATTCAGTATCAAATTTTATCTAAACCTATCTATACTAGATATTAATTCGACAGAATTACCCTACACATAGATAAAACAACCAAAATAAAATGAGGAGTCAGGATGATCATTGGCGTACCTAAGGAAATCAAGAACCACGAATACCGCGTTGGTATGACCCCAGCTAGCGTGAGAGAACTAATCTCACACGGCCACCAAGTTTTTGTAGAAACCAATGCCGGTACTGGTATCGGTTTTTCAGACGATGATTACATCGCTGTAGGCGCATCCATTCTTCCTACTGCTGCTGACGTTTTCGCGAAAGCAGAGATGATTGTAAAGGTTAAAGAACCTCAAGCTGTCGAGCGAGCTATGCTTCGCGAAGGGCAAATATTATTTACCTATTTACACCTTGCACCAGATTTTCCACAAACTGAAGAGCTTATCAAGAGCAAAGCTGTCTGCGTAGCCTATGAGACTGTAACAGATAATATGGGTCGCTTGCCACTATTAGCACCAATGTCTGAAGTAGCTGGTCGTATGTCTATTCAAGCAGGTGCACAAACATTAGAGAAATCTAACGGTGGTTGTGGTCTTCTTCTTGGTGGCGTTCCAGGTGTTGAACCAGCAAAAGTTGTTGTTGTTGGTGGCGGTGTTGTAGGTGCTAACGCAGCACGTATGGCTGTAGGCCTTCGCGCTGATGTTACAATTCTTGACCGTAACGTAGATACACTGCGTCGACTTGATGAAGAATTCCAAGGTCGCGCAAAAGTGGTTTATTCTACTGAAGACGCCATTGAGAAGCATGTTCTAGAAGCAGACCTAGTAATTGGTGCAGTACTAATTCCTGGCGCAGCAGCTCCAAAATTGGTTACAAAAGAGCACATCGCTAAGATGAAGCCAGGTTCAGCAGTTGTTGATGTTGCAATCGACCAAGGCGGTTGTTTCGAGACTTCTCACGCAACCACTCACGCAGACCCAACTTACATTGTTGATGACGTAGTTCACTACTGTGTTGCAAACATGCCTGGCGCTGTTGCTCGTACTTCAACTTACGCACTAAACAATGCAACACTTCCTTACATTGTTAAGCTAGCGAACAAAGGCTACCGCGAAGCACTTCTATCTGATGAAGGCTTCCTAGAAGGTCTAAACGTTATTCACGGTAAAGTAACTTGTAAAGAAGTTGCAGAAAGCTTTGACCTTGAATACGTAGACCCAGCAGAAGCAATCGCAATGTTTAACTAATGATGTAATGACTAACTGAACGCAATAATCTTCTCGTTGAAGCGTTCAGTTAACTCATACACATTAAACAAAAAGCCAGTACGACATTATGTCGCGCTGGCTTTTTTGCATTAATGGATTTAGTTCGTAAAAACACGTAACAGTACGGTTTACCACTAGCGCTCGATTTTAACCCCATGAATCAATAGATTTCTTGGCGTAATACTGCGTTCACAGAACTCTTCAATCGTAGCTTCATAACCTTGCTCTTGCAGATAGATAGCGCGATCTAAAGCCAGCCATATCTCTAATGGTCGTCTAAAGACTTGTTGAACCAAACTCAGCTTTTCCATTTCCCAGAAAAGCGCTTCGCCTTGAATCAAATAAGAGTCAAAATCAATATCTGAGCCCAGCGATAGCTCTTTCACTTCAGATGCCCAACGGCAGAAAGATTCAAAACCCTCAGCTAACTCTGATTTTTTGATGCTCGGTACAGGAATGTATTCGTCAATGTTAAGTTCAGCCTTAAGCAACTGGCTGAAGCCTAGACGATAGCTCATCTCTAGTTGACGATGTCTTTTTACTCTTTCACCACCAGTAACGGTTTCTTGAAGCGGGATTCTCAAGTCGCTCTTACTTAACGTTAATGCTGAGCTTTTCGCGATAGAAGACATCGCTTGATAGTTTTCGTCTCGAATAAGATGATAACAACAAGGAGAAATAGTGACCGCTGGTAGCCCATGTGACACTGACTTTTTAACTAGCTCAACATGAAGATCACCACAAGCATGAAGGGCCACGGCATGTTGGTACGAATTAAACACGTCATCGGCCTTGTCTGAAAACGCATCTCCTTGAACAAAATCCATCGCTAACTTCTGGTCATCCGCAATCTTTTGTCCGCTTTCGCATAACGATTGCTGCCATTCAAAGCTAGTGACTTTTTGATCCGATTGCTGAGATAGGATTCGACCAAGAAAGCCTTTACCAGAACACCACTCGAGCCACTCTTTGCCATGGTGATGGCATAATGCAGCCTCGCCCATTGCGACAATTTGATGTAGCTTTCGGCCAGGAATACCATCAGCAGTACCACGTGGGAGGTCTAAACCAACCAAAGCAGTGTTATCGAACTGGATGTTTTGGGTAGCAGTTTCTAATTCAGGTAGGAAACGAGTCAGTTCCTCAATCAAAAGCTGAGGCTGCTCTTTTAAGGTTTGAATGCTTTCATTATCTAAGCTTTCTAACCAATCAACGAGTGGACGATTGACCTCTTTCCACGGCTGCTGTTGAGTTTGGCATAGGTGAAAAGGCTCTGAACGCCAGTAAATCTGGTGCTCTAGCAAAAATGAATCGAGTATTTTAAATCGTGAATGCATGCTTCCCCCTATGATGCGTGGATTGTAGGGGTAAGAGGTCGAAATGGAAAGGCCCGATAAAGAAAACGAAAACTAAAAGCCCAAAAGAAAAACGGCCTGCAAATACAGGCCGAATAAGAATCAAAATTTACACGATGAGATTAACGAACTGGCAGTTCGATATCTTTAAACATCTCTTCGATCTCTTCGTTCGATTTCAAAGAAATAGCTTGCTCAACCACAGGGCGAGTTAAGTGCGGTGCAAAACGCTCCATGAAATCAAACATGTAAGAACGCAAGAAGGTGCCTTTTCTAAAACCAATGCTGGTTGTGCTCGCACCAAATAGATGGCTCGCATCAATCGCAACCAAATCAGTATCTTGCTCGTGGTCAATAGCCATACTTGCAATTACACCAACACCAATGCCCATACGAACGTAGGTTTTGATTACGTCTGCATCGGTCGCAGTAAACACAACACGCGGTGTTAAACCTACTTTGTTAAACGCGGTATCAAGCTCAGAACGGCCAGTGAAACCAAATACATAAGTCACGAGAGAGTAAGCCGCAAGATCTTCGATCGTGATATTACGCTTCTGTGCCAGGGGATGATCTTTGGTCACGACGATCGAACGATTCCAGTGGTAACAAGGCAGCATAATCGCATCTTGGTAAAGGTGTAGCGCTTCCGTTGCAATCGCAAAATTCGCTGTACCTTTAGCGACGGCTTCTGACATTTGGCTTGGCGTACCTTGGTGCATGTGAAGCGATACTTTAGGGTAACGCGCCGTGAAACCTTTAATCACATCAGGCAGTGCATAACGAGCTTGAGTATGAGTCGTTGAAATATTCAATGTACCCATCTCTGGATGAGTGTGCTCACCCGCTACCGCTTTAATACTTTCAACGCGTGCCAAAATCTCTTGAGAGATACGAATGATATCCTCACCCGCTTGGGTAACCTGCGTTAGATGCTTGCCGCTACGCTCAAAAATCTGAATACCTAGTTCGTCTTCAAGTAATCTAACTTGCTTACTAATGCCAGGCTGAGATGTGTACAAACTCTCTGCTGTAGCTGAAACATTTAGGTTATGGTTTACAACCTCAACAATGTACTTCAGTTGCTGTAACTTCATATCTAACCTCGTAATCCTTTACTCATTTCTGTGCTAACTTATTTGCAAAGAGAGCGTTATAGTCGCGTGTAATATAATTAATAGTTATAACGCTTCGAACACAAAAATGACAGAAAAATTGAGTTTTTCTAGCTTAACAAACAAAAATATCACTAACGCTTTGCAACCCAACCCTCATTCTCATACATTAGTTGGTAAGTTTTGATTGCCGATTTCGCTCAACAAGAGATAATCAGAAATTGCAATTTACGAGTGCCGATACACAATGGAATCGTGTATCCTCTCCAGTTAGCTATAGAAAATAATAAGCAGACTCAAATATATGAATATTGGTTTAATAATCGTCTTAGTAGCCGTTCTTTTGGTGTTAGTTTTAGGCTACAACATCATGCTTCAATATAAAGTTAAGGTAGAAACAGCGAAGAAACAGGAAGCTTCTCGTTATCTAACCATTATTGACGGTACAGAAGAGCTGATTGGCAACGCTCATCACATGCCGTTTAGCCAAGATCTTCTTGTATGCTTAAACAATCGAATTCTTGATGCATTAGAAAACATGTATCAACTCGATCCAAAAAATAAGCAGCTTGCCCAACGCATTGAAAGCGTAAAACAACAAATCACTCAGCTAAAAGAGAACTACAAAGGTGGCGAGAGTACCGCTTTCCGCGTACCAAGTAGTGACAAGCAAGCGATCATGATGCTTAAGTTAGTTAAACGCCTGCGTGATACGGTGCGCAACGAGCACAATAAAGGCCGTTTCGAGACTCAAGCTTATGTGGTTGAAAATGCTCGCCTAGAAACAATTCAAATCCGTATTAACATTGAAAATGTTATCAAACGTGCAAACGATTCGATTTCTCGCGGACAACCGGGAACAGCGATTCAGCTATTACGCAAAGGTATTGATGCTTTGGCGACTAAGAACGACTCGTACTCTAATCAAGCCAAAGAAAAGCTTCAACAGATGCTTAACGAGCTTGACCAGAAACGCCAAGACAAAAACGCTCAAGATTTGCAGCAGATGGAATCTAAAGAACGAGAAGACGATATGGATGCCCTCTTCGGTCAGAAGAAGAAATGGTAACAGTCTAACTCAACACTTAAAGGCCGCCTTATTTACATTAAATAGGCGGCCTTTTTTGTAGCTGTTGAATTTCCTTTCTCTGTATAGGGAGATCTCTTGAGCTGTGATAAAATCCCCGCATTATCAACAAACTTTCCCTGACCATGTATCAAGAATTACTCGCTCCAATCCACTCTTTTCTTAAAGCCGAAACGCCAGATTCATGGATAGATGAAGCCAAAAAGCCAGAAAATCTTCACATCATTCTACGCGATCACATGCTGTGTGAACTTAAGGCGGCACAGAGTGCTTTATTCCTTATTCGCAAGTACGCCGTCGATAAAGAAAGCGCGAAGCAACTGAATGAATGGATTTTGCCATACGAGCAATTTGCTTACCGTCGTATCGGAGACTTAGAGTCTCTGCGTGGTAAAAGCAACGTATCCAAGCAAATCACAGCGAAAGAAGGCTGTAATTACGGTGCTGACCTAATCGATAAGATGGTTTTACTGATCAAAGAAGAGCTGCATCACTTCTACCAAGTCATGGAGTTGATGGAGAAGAAAGGCGTGACTTACCAGCCAATCGAGGCGGGTCGTTATGCTAAGGGCTTGATCAAACAAGTTAAGACTTACGAGCCTGATGCTCTGGTTGATAAGCTTATCATCGGTGCGTTTATTGAAGCTCGCTCTTGTGAGCGCTTCGCTAAATTGGCTCCTTTCTTGGAAGAAGACATGGAGAAGTTTTACGTGTCTCTACTTCGCTCAGAAGCTCGCCACTACCAAGACTACCTTGAGCTAGCAGAGCAGATCGCAGGGAAAGATATTTCAGAGCGTATTGCGCATTTTGCTCAAGTAGAAGCTGATCTTATCACTTCAGATGACAACGACTTCAAATTCCATAGTGGCGCTCCGGTTTAAGCTCCACACAGAACATTCAGTCCAGTTTAGACTAATCCAGACTAAAAAATTAAGGCCAGCAATTTGCTGGCCTTCTTTATTTATATCTCAATCCAAATATAGACTTAAGCAAGCGTACCGTTGATCTCTGCAAGTACAGCAGCAGGGTCTATCGCTTGCGTAATCGGACGACCAATAACAAGGTAGTCTGAACCTGATTCAATCGCTTTAGAAGGCGTCATGATGCGCTTCTGGTCACCCACATCTGCGCCGACAGGACGAATACCTGGAGTAACTAGCTTGAACTCTTGACCAAGTGCACCTTTAAGCAAAGAAGCCTCTTGTGCAGAACATACAACACCGTCTAAGCCAGAGTTTTTCGTTAGAGAAGCCAAGCGCATCACTTGTTGTTGTGGTTCAAGATCCAGACCGATACCCGCTAAGTCAGATTGCTCCATACTGGTGAGTACCGTTACACCGATTAACAGTGGACGATCTTTGCCATAAGGTTCTAAGATTTCGCGAGAAGCCGTCATCATACGCTCACCGCCACTTGCGTGTACGTTCACCATCCAAACACCCAGTTCAGCGGCAGCACGGACTGCTTTTGAACATGTGTTCGGGATGTCGTGGAATTTAAGGTCTAAAAATACTGAGAAACCACGCTTATGTAATTCACGAACAAATTCAGGGCCAAACAGGGTAAACATCTCTTTGCCCACTTTTAGGCGGCAAGATGCTGGGTCAATTCGATCGACAAAGGCTAACGCATCCGCTTGATTATCATAATCCAAGGCTACAATGATTTTTTGGTCGTTCATTTCATCTCCTAACGCAGTTAACTTTCTAAAAATTTCTAATCACCTAAGCAGGTGATAAATAACAGTCATAAAAATGCAGCCCGAAAGCTGCAATTAATAATTTGGTCTTAAAGTGACCACAAATCTATTCACCATCAAGTCCACGAATAGGCTTGATCGTCCCCCACCCTTTACATGAAGGGCAGTGCCAATACAAAGAGTGTGTCGAGAAACCACACTGACGACAACGGTAATGAGGCTTAACCTTAAGCTGTTCACCAACCATAGATTGAAGTGTGGTTAAGCTGTCTTTTGCTCGGCCTTCTTCTGCTTCCGCTAGGTGGTAATCGATTAATCGATAAAAACCTTTCATGGTTGGATTTTTAACAAGCTGCTTTGTCAGTAACTCTTGAGCAGAGCCTACATCTTCATGGTGAGCAACCAATTGCGCCAGCATCAGTTCGGCAGATACACCGGCTTTCTTCTGAATACACGCTTTGAGGAACTCGACCAATTGAGCTTCTTGTCCAAGCTTGTGGTAACACTCAGCAAGGGTTGGCAACACCTCACTGATAAAATCGATATCTTGTTCAAGTACCGATTCAAGACAATCAATTGTCTTTTGGTAATCTTCGTTCGCTAAGTGGAACTTCCCTAGTGCGATACTTGCGCGAACACATTTAGGGTCTTCAGAAAGCGCCTTCTTAAAATGCTGAAGCGCTTTAGAACGATTACCATCGGCTTGTTCTTGCATTGCAAGCTCACACCAGAAATGCGCGACTGTGGCACGCATCTTCATTTTTTTCTTGCCGAGCTTAACTAAGATATTTCCGTAATGGATAGCCTTGTTCCACTCACGGGTCTGCTGATAAATAGCCACCAACTGCTGTAAAGCGCCCTCTTTATGGTCAGGTTCTTCTACAAGTTGTTCAAAGATTTTTTCAGCGCGATCAAGGAAGCCAGAGACCATGTAGTCTTTAGCTAATTGTTGCAGTGCGAGATTTTTCTGATCGAGGGTAAGCCCCGAACGAGAGATGAGATTTTGGTGAATACGAATAGCGCGGTCGACTTCGCCTCTTGAGCGGAACAAGTTGCCCAAAGCCAAGTGAGTATCGATGGTTTCATTGTCTACTTGAAGCAGCTCAATGAAGTGATCAACCGCTTTGTCAGATTGGTCTGACAGTAATAGGTTCAAACCCGTCACGTATTGACGGGAGATCTGGTGTGATTGCTTTTGTTTTTCTTGCTGAGCATTACGATTACCCATATACCAGCCATAAGCGGCTGCGATGGGCAAAAGTAAGAACAGTAACTCTAACATCAAATATAGCCTTTAAGCTTTAGTATCAGCAGCGACCTGCTTTGATTGCTTATTGAGTTGCTTCTTCAAGCGATGAATTTTTAGCTGAGACCGCATGTGCATATTACCAAAGACTAACCAAGCAAGGGCGAAGCCTGAAACGAATACAACACCTAATAAACTTGATAGGTGGAAGTCACCTTGCGCTAGCAGATAGTTGAAATTCACAGTTGTTTGGTTTTGAGAGCCTAAAGCCAGTGCAATTAGGAAAAGTGCGATAACGGCGACTATTTTTATAATTTTCATAGTTCATCACTCATTGGTTGGTTAGCTGTACGATTATGCAGGAAAATTACTAATCAGACCACCATATTATGGTCATAAAAAAGCGGCATACATTATAGTATGCCGCTTTTCTTAATTCCGATAAGTAGGCTACATTCCTGAGTTTACTCGTTCACGCAGCTCTTTACCTGGTTTGAAGTGAGGAACGTATTTACCTTCTAACTCAACCTTGTCACCAGTCTTTGGGTTACGTCCAACACGAGGCTCACGATAATGCAGAGAAAAGCTGCCAAAACCGCGAATTTCGATTCGATCACCACTTTCTAGTGTTGAAGCCATATGCTCTAAAATGTCTTTTACAGCGTCTTCAATTTCTTTTGCAGAAAGATGCGTTTGCTCAGCGCACAGTCTCTCAATCAATTCAGACTTAGTCATAGTTACCCTCGTTGGTTTTCTTTTTAGAAATTATAGACCTATCGGAAAAATAAGCAAAAAAAAAGGAGCCTTACGGCTCCTTTCTTGGCTAGATAGCTATAATTCTCTTAATGAGAAGCTATTATTCGCCTTTAGCAGCTTTGAATGCGTCTGCCATTGCGTTACCGAACGCGCCTTCTTCAGACTTGTTCAGTGAAGCCATTGCTTCTTGCTCATCAGCTTCATCTTTAGCTTTGATAGATAGGTTGATTACGCGGTTCTTACGGTCTACACCAGTGAACTTCGCTTCAACGCTGTCGCCAACGCTTAGGATTAGAGATGCATCTTCGATACGGTCGCGAGAAACTTCAGAAGCGCGGATGTAACCTTCAACGCCTTCGATTAGCTCGATAGTAGCGCCTTTCGCGTCAACTGCAGTAACAGTACCGTTTACAAGAACACCTTTCTTGTTGTCAGCAACGTATGCGTTGAACGGGTCGTTTTCCATTTGCTTAACGCCAAGAGAAATACGCTCACGCTCTGCATCTACTGCTAGAACAACAGCAGAGATTTCGTCGCCTTTCTTGTATTCACGTACAGCTTCTTCGCCGGCAGCGTTCCAAGAAATGTCAGATAGGTGTACAAGACCGTCGATACCGCCTTCTAGACCGATGAAGATACCAAAGTCAGTGATAGACTTGATCTTACCAGTAACTTTGTCGCCCTTAGCTTGCATTTCTGCAAATGACTGCCATGGGTTAGCTTTACACTGTTTCAGACCTAGAGAGATACGACGACGTTCTTCGTCGATATCAAGAACCATAACCTCAACTTCGTCGCCAACATTAACAACTTTAGAAGGGTGGATGTTCTTGTTAGTCCAATCCATTTCAGAAACGTGTACTAGACCTTCAACGCCTTCTTCGATTTCAACGAAGCAGCCGTAGTCAGTTAGGTTTGTAACACGACCAGAAAGCTTGTGACCTTCTGGGTAACGCTTAGCGATTGCTACCCATGGATCTTCGCCTAGTTGCTTAAGACCTAGTGAAACACGAGTGCGCTCACGATCGAACTTAAGAACTTTAACTAGGATTTCGTCACCAACGTTAACGATCTCTGATGGGTGCTTAACGCGCTTCCAAGCCATATCTGTGATATGTAGAAGACCGTCAACACCGCCAAGGTCAACGAATGCACCGTAGTCAGTAAGGTTCTTAACGATACCTTTAACTTCAGTACCTTCTTGTAGAGTTTCAAGAAGTTCGTCACGCTCAACACTGTTTTCAGATTCGATAACAGCACGACGAGAAACAACAACGTTGTTACGCTTCTGGTCTAGCTTGATTACTTTGAACTCTAGCTCTTTGTTTTCTAGGTGAGCAGTGTCACGGATAGGACGTACGTCTACTAGAGAACCAGGAAGGAAAGCACGGATACCGTTAAGTTCAACAGTGAAACCGCCTTTAACTTTACCGTTGATGATACCAACAACAGTTTCAGCTTCTTCGCAAGCTTTCTCAAGTACGATCCAAGCTTCGTGACGCTTAGCTTTCTCACGAGAAAGTTGAGTTTCACCGAAACCATCTTCAACAGCGTCTAGAGCTACGTCTACTTCAGCACCAACTTCAACTTCAAGTTCGCCAGCAGCGTTCTTGAATTGTTCAGCAGGGATAGCAGATTCAGACTTAAGACCAGCGTCTACAAGAACGAAACCGTTCTCGATAGCTACTACAGTACCTTTAACGATGCTGCCTTGTTGGAATTCAGTTTCAGATAGAAACTCTTCAAAGAGTTGAGCAAAAGATTCAGTCATTATTTAATCTTCAATAATTAAACGTCCATGGGTATCCTACCGCATGGGGTTGATAAATTCGCCGGTCATCATCCTTGCGACCAACGTTCGTACTAGCTCGGCGAAATTACCCAGCCAGTTTCGATTCAATATAGTGTAGTGCTTTTTCTACTACCTGCTCAATATTCATTGAGGTGGAATCAAGCACTAGAGCATCCTCTGCAGGGCGAAGTGGCGCCACTGGGCGATTACGATCTCGGTCGTCTCGCTCTTGGATCTCGCTCAAAAGGTCGTCAAATTTAACATCTAACCCCTTCTGTTGCAACTGTTTAAGGCGGCGACTCGCACGCTCTTCAGCACTTGCATCTAAAAATATTTTCGCTTCAGCTTCAGGAAACACAACCGTTCCCATGTCACGGCCATCTGCAACCAAACCAGGCGCAGCGCTGAATGCACGTTGACGACGAAGCAGTGCTTCGCGAACGCGAGGTAAAGCAGCAACTTTTGAAGCCGCCATGCCAGTCTCTTCTTTACGAAGTTCACCAGACACATCTTCACCTTCTAGGATAACCTTAACTAAGTCGCCTTCAGCAATAAACTGCACGTCTAAGTGTGTAGCAAGCGGTACTAAAGCATCCTCTGATTCGGTATCCACACCATGGTGAATTGCCGCTAAAGCCAATACGCGATAGATCGCGCCTGAGTCTAGAAGATGAAAGCCTAGCTTATCTGCTAGCAACATACACAGGGTACCTTTACCTGCACCACTTGGTCCATCAACCGTAATCACTGGGCTTTGAGAAGGCATCTTTTACTCCACGTTTTGTCGTAAGTTTTATTCTGTACTAGCGATTCGCCACTACTTTATAGGCGGCATATTATAGAGAAAAATTGGAAGTCGAGCGAGGTAAATCTCAGATAATTCCGAGTTGATGATGCATAAACCAATGCAACCAGCCCAATATCCGTTTGCTTAGGTCAATAAGACACGCACGCGCTTTTCGATAGCGCACTTTTCGATAGATAGAAAAAAGCCTCGCAACAAGCAAGGCTCATGAATTTGCATTTTGTAGAGCAAAGAAGAAGTAGCTCAAAGAAACATTAGCCAATAATAGCTCGAACCGCTTCTAGATCTTCAGGCGTATCAACACCAGCAGCTGGCGCTTCAACCGCAACGTCTACATGGATTTTTTCACCATACCAAAGCACTCGTAATTGCTCTAGGCACTCAATACGCTCAAGAGTACTAGGTTCCCAATTAATGTAGGTATTGATAAAACCCGCTCGGTAAGCGTAGATGCCAATGTGACGAAGCAGTGGAGATTCAGCTGCAGTACCGTTGTTCGCGTAAGCATCGCGATCCCAAGGAATGGTTGCTCGACTGAAATACAAGGCGTAACCGTCTTTATCGGTTACAACTTTAACGGCATTAGGGTTAAACACTTCATCAGCATGAGTGATTTCCACACCGAGTGTTGCCATCGGAGCTGTACTGTTCGCAAGATTGTTAGCAACCTGATTAATGATCGCTGGTGGGATAAGTGGCTCATCACCTTGAACATTCACGATAATATGATCATCAGGAATCTTCATAACTTCAATCACTTCAGCTAGGCGTTCAGTACCTGACTCATGATTCGGTGATGTCATACAAACGGTCGCGCCAAATGCTTTAGCCGCTTTTTCAACTCGAGCGTCGTCGGTAGCGATAATAACGTTATCGGCACCCGCTTTCATTGACTGTTCGTATACCCATTGAATCATCGGCTTTCCACCAATGTCAGCAAGTGGCTTCCCTGGTAAACGGCTCGATTGGTATCTTGCAGGTATAACAACCGTATAAGACATTACTTACCCTCATCCATAGAAACGGTGCGAGCTTCAGGTTCTAAAAGAACAGGAATACCCTCTTTAATTGGGTAAGCAAGGCGATCAATTTTACAAACAAGCTCTTGCTTATCCTTGTCAAAAGTTAGTTTACCTTTACATACAGGGCAAGCAACGATCTCAAGTAGACGGTGATCCATAGTATTCCATAACCTCTTTTATTCTTTTTAAAATTTGCTGTTGCGAATCTTCATCGAACTGCGCAGAAACTGGAAGATACCACCAGTTATCTTGAGCATATTCTTCGCATTTTACAGCGTCTTTTTCTGTCATAATCAGATTCATACCTTTCTTAGCTAAGGCATGAAGTTCATCTTTATCAAAATCTTGATGATCGGCGAAACCCTGTGTGAATACCACATCACCATCAAGATCTTCCAATGTTTTAAAAAAGCGCGGTGGGTGGCCAATACCGGCAAAAGCAACCAGCTTCTGTAATTCTGCCACAGACCTTTTCTGACCAGTCTTTAGGTTAACCGCTTGGCTTGGAAGCAAAGACATCGAGAACTCTCGCCCATGCGCTTTACCGCCATTGTTAACCAAAAAGTCGACTTCAACTAAACGAGATACAGGCTCTCTTAACGGGCCTAAAGGAATTAGGCATTCGCTACCAAAGCGTCTTGCGCCGTCGATAACTGCAAATTCAATGTCGCGTTCAAGCGCGTAATGCTGAAGGCCATCGTCAGTGATAATCACATCAACGCCTTTGCTCAGCAATGCTTTCACTGCGTTAGCTCGCACAGGGTCGACTGCGACTGGCGCACCAGTTCGCTTACGAATCAAGCGAGGTTCATCACCCGAATGCTCAGCTGGGGTATTTTCATCCAACACCAACGGATAGCTTGGTGCTTTTGCACCGTAGCCACGAGATACGACTCCGGGTTTAAAGCCGTGAGCCTGAAGCATCTCAACTAACCAAATCACAACCGGTGTTTTACCATTTCCACCAGCAGTAATATTGCCCACAACAATAACAGGTAAAGGCGGGCGGTAGGTCTCTTTATTTCCTGAGAGATAAGCGTCACGACGCCGACTACTGATCATTTTGAACAGCAGACTCAGTGGCCACAAAAGCGGCCAGAGAAGATATTTCAACGGGTGATTGTTAAACCAAATCTTTTCGATCACAACAAGACCTAATTTATCCGCTGAACTGAATTCGGTGTAATTGTGCATAAGCACCATCATGCGCGATTAGCTCAGCATGTGCGCCCCTTTCTACAATATGTCCATCATCAACCACTAGAATTTCATCAGCTTGCTCGATGGTAGAGAGTCTGTGTGCGATAACTAATACTGTTTTGTCTTTCTGCAGTTCTTCTAGTGCAGATTGAATAGCTCTCTCTGACTCTGTATCCAGTGCAGACGTTGCCTCATCAAGAATCAAAACCGGTGCATCTCTCAATAGCGCTCGTGCAATCGCAATACGCTGTCTTTGACCACCAGATAGACTCGCGCCATTCTCGCCCACAACCGTATCAATGCCATTTTCCATACCATCGATAAACTCACTTGCATGAGCAAGCTTAGCCGCGTATTCGATCTGTTCACGTGAATACTGTTCTTCTGCTGCGTAAGCGATGTTGTTAGCCACCGTATCGTTAAACAGATGTACATTTTGAGAAACGAGCGCAAAGTGCTCACGCAGATTTCTCAATTCGTAATCACGAATGTCGTGGCCATCAAGCTCAATTGAACCAGAGTCTACGTCATAAAAACGAGTAAATAGGTTGGCAATGGTACTCTTACCCGAACCCGATCGCCCAACAAGCGCAACCGTTTTACCTTTCGGTATATTAAAGCTGACCTTATCAAGTGCTGGTTTTTCTGCACCGTCATAAGTAAACGTGACATCTTTTACTGCAACTTCACCCGTTACAGTTTCAGGTTTCAACGTTCCTTTGTTTTGCTCGGTATCTAGATCCATCAAGCCAAATAGAGTCGTACTCGCAGCCATACCACGTTGGAATTCAGACGTTACGTTAGTTAACGCCTTTAGCGGACGTAATAGACCAAACATTGCAGAGAAGACAACGGTAAACGTACCAGGAGTAAGCTCGGCTTTAATAGAATCGACACTAGCAAGGAATAGAACAACAACAATCGCAACTGATGCGATCATTTGAATAATCGGGTTAGCGGCCGCTTGAGCAGTGATTAACTTCATGCTTTGTTGGCGCATTTGGTTACTAACTTTATCAAAGCGGTGTTTTTCTAGATCTTGACCACCGTAAGTTAGAACCACTTTATGCCCTTTCAGCATTTGTTCAGCTGAAGAAGCAACGTGACCCATGCTAGTTTGCATGTTCTTAGAGATCTTTCTGAATCGCTTCGATACGATACTGATCGCCCACGCAACCAAAGGCGCTACAGCAAATAACACCAAAGATAACTGCCAACTATTCCAGAACATCAGCGTCAACAAGCCAATAATACTTGCACCTTCACGGACAATACTGACTAACGCTTTACTGGTTGCTGCAGACACTTGCTCTGAATCGTAAGTAATTCGAGATAGCAATGCGCCTGTCTGTTCTTTATCGAAGAAAGAAACAGGCATGTGCATGAAATGGCTGAAAATCTTACGACGAATTTCCATCACCACATTGCCAGAGACCCAACTCAAGCAATAGGTTGAAACAAAGCCACTGACGCCACGAACGAACATCATGGCAAAGATAATAAGTGGAAGTGTACGTAAAAAGTCAGATTCAGCATTACCAAAGCCTTCATCAAGTAACGGCTTTAGTAAGGAAATCATATAGGTATCAGAAACGGCATTTATAATAAGCGCAATTACCGCAACACCTAGGCCGGCCTTATATAATCGAATATAAGTCCAAAGTCTTTTAAATGTGACCCAGGTAGTTTCATCTGTTTGTGTTGACATAGAATCGCTTAATTTTCTCACAATAATCTATCTATTCTACTCCCTTACGGAGCATCTGCCTATACCACTGCCCGCCTTGTTGTTCTCTAATCGCATGATATTGCCAACCTTCTTTGCTAAGAGTGATGGTTATTTGTCCGCTTTCTCCAGTATCTAGCCAAGTACTCCCCGCTTCCTGATAACGTTCAATAACAAACTCACTCGGCATTCCCCACTGGTTGCCTTTGGCAAGAGAAGCTATCGCCAGCTGAGGAGACACCGCCTCAATAAACGACTTAATCGATGACGAATCGCTGCCATGATGCGGAACCAACATAACATCACTCCTTAGCTGTTCTCCTTCACGAGCAAGTAACCACTCACTTACCAGTTCAATATCACCAGTGAGCAACATTGAGAAATCAGCACTATGATCTGAGATCTTGACCACACACGAATGTGGGTTATACGCCCTCTTTACTTGCTTAGGCGGCCACAACACCTCAAAAACAACATCTTGCCAGTTCCAAACCTCTCCAATAGTACATGTTTGAATATTAGACGGGCCTTGAGTGATAGATTGGCGTTCTTGAATAATGTTCTGACTGGTTCTTATCCACTTTGGCGTATAGTTCTCAAGTAATGCCGGATAACCACCAGCATGGTCAGAATCGAAATGACTCACAATCACGCCTTCTAATTCATAAATCCCCCGCTGATTCAAAGTAGGAATCAACAAAGACTCAACAACCGAGCCTCCTGGCCACGCATTGCCAAGATCATAAACAACAATCTGATTGTTCTTTTCCAAGACCAAAGACAACCCATGCCCAACATCCAAGATATCAATAGTTAGTTTGTCTTGCTGGGGTTTGCTGAACTCCCACCACAGCACAAACACTGCAGTTACCAATATCGATAATGTTCGCTTGAAATACCGACTAACAAAGCTCAAAAACAAGATAAGGAATACTGATAATGCAATCGTCTGATTATCGACTTGGATCCAAAATCGCTCAGAGAAAGGAAGACTAAATACGAGAGGCTCAAGCGATAAGTCGACTAACTTCCACAGCTGACTGACCAAATCATTGTCTAGCGCTGTTATACCAACCACGCCAGACACTGACTCCGATATTAAGCTTAGAAACATTGCCAGAAACAACAGCGGGATCGTCACCATCGATACCCAAGGCAAAAGGAACAAGTTGTAGAAAACAGAGACTAAACTGACTCCTTTGAAAAACAACATCGAGGAAGGCGCGATAAGGAATGTCAGCATCAGTTGAAGCTTAATAAGTTGGAGTGCGTAGTCGATAAATGTAAAGCTTGAAGCTGAGCGCTGAGTATTACAGGCGATATAGAAAACAGCGCCCAATGCACCAAAGGACAACCAAAAACTGCTCGACAAAGCTGAAAACGGCCAAATCAGCAGAACCACGCACACACTTAAAGTAACATACCGAAGCAAACTGATATTTTGCCCACGCCACAAGAAATAACTCGCGATAACGCACATCACCAAAGCTCTCAAAGTTGGCAGCGTGAATCCAGCAAACCAACTATAGAAATACGCCAAGCCGAGCCCGAATATTGTAGGTAACCAAAGAAATGAAGGGGAAAGTAACCTTAATATCTTGCCAATCTGATAGCCGATACCAAAGGCAATCCCAATATGCAGCCCCGAAATAGCCATCAAGTGAATCAGGCCACTGCTTTTAAGCATATCCCACCGCTGAGGCGGAATAAGGTCTCGATATCCAAAACTCAAAGCGATAATGAGATCTTGATTTGCCAGCAGACTTAACCTTTCAAGGCTGGCTTCAAACCATTGGGCGCGTAAGTTGGTGCTAGAATGAATTCGGTACTTGGTATCTGCTCTGTAAGTTGCATTGGCAACCACGCCAGCACTAAACAAGTACTTTTCTCGGTCAAAGCCGGCTTCGTTGAGTTTGCCCCATATCGGCTTTATTGAGGCCGATAAATAGACATCATCTCCAAGCGTTAGCTTGAAAGGAGTAAACAAACGCAATTTTATCAATTGAGGAAAGATTAATTTTTCGCCGCCAATTGATCTGACTACTATTACGCTTTCAAAACCGTGGCTATTTTCACTAAAAAGGCTAACAACCGACGCATTTATGGTAGTATTCTGCCCTGATTGGAATAAGCGACTCGTTTGTATTTCAATCGCATTCCCTAGGCAGATAACTAGTATCAATGCTGTTACTGGACCTCTTGCACTCCGGAAAACGCTATACTTTGTTGGTGCTAGCAGTAACAACAGCATCAATGGTGCCCAAACCCAATGTGGCATCACAGGCCAGAAGCTGGCAGACACAACTGTCGCAGCAAATGAAATCAAGAACCAAGTGTTAAACAAGAGAGTAGCTTCCTCCTATGCCAAGAAAGTTTATCAAACGATTTATGCCTGACCATGATCTAATCAAGCGTCAGAAAGCATTGAAAGTTTTTGGCAATGTTTTGTACAACCCCAACTTATGGTGCCTTAATCGTCGCTCTGCGGCTGGCGCGTTTGCTGTTGGGTTATTCATGGCGTTTGTCCCTCTACCAAGTCAAATGATTATGTCTGCAGGCCTTGCTGTCGCATGTGGCGTTAACCTGCCTTTAGCTGTCGCACTTGTTTGGATCAGTAACCCGGTTACCATGCCTGTTCTCTTCTACTTTGCTTATAAAGTCGGGGCGTTTGTTATGCATGTGCCACCGCAAGCCTTCCATTTCGAATTGTCTTGGGACTTCATCTTGGCGCAAATGAGCACTATAGGGCCTCCGTTCTTATTGGGTTGTCTGATTTGTGGCGTGGTTTCAGCAATGATTGGCTACTTTGGTATTCGCGGTTTATGGCGCTACTCAGTAGTAAGAAGTTGGAAGAAGCGACAAGCAAGGCACTGAACGCCATTTCTTGTTATTCAATCTAACCTTGTATGCGCTTCACTTAAAACGTACACAAGTTAAAATCGGATGAGCTACTTACCTCTGCAAGATTGGCATGTAACGAAAGTCGTAAAGAACACGAATTGAATTCAATAAAAAAGGATCCCACTGGGATCCTTTTTTGTATCGACTGAAAACTGACGGCCTGTTATTTAGGCGAATGCTATTTAGAACTCAGCACTGAGGCTGGATTCAACTTCGCCGCGCGTGATGCTGGGTACCATGTCGCCAGTAAACTCAGCACAATCGCAGTGCCGGAAACCACAACAACATCCGTCATATCAAGTTGTGATGGCAAGAAGTCGACAAAATAGATATCACCGGACAAGAACTGGTGATCGACCAACTTTTCAAGTCCTTTGATTAGTGTCGTGAGATTAAGAGCGACTAGCACACCTATTGCACTGCCCACTAAACTGCCTAACACGCCTGAGAATACGCCCTGCCAAACAAAGATGCGCTTCACAAGGCCGTCTGATGCACCCATGGTTCTTAAAATCGCGATCTCTGATGCTCTGTCTTTTACTGCCATCATTAGCGTCGAGACAATATTGAAACAAGCCACACCAATAACCAGTACCATCACCAGATACATGATGGTACGAACGAGTTGGATATCTCGATACAAGAAACCAAACTTCTGCTGCCAGCTTCGTAGATACACATACACATCAAGCTGATTGCCCACTTCACGCACAATAGAGTTCGCGTTCAGCACATCGGTCACTTTCAAAGAAACCCCAGTTACCGCCTCACCTAAGTTTGCGTAGACCTGAGCATCACCAATCGGGATTAGCGCCAAACTGTGATCTATCTGACCATTAAGCGTCAGCAAGCCAACCACTTTCACTCGAACACGTTTTGGTGCCTGAACCTTCACAGAACCGTTTACCGTCGGAATCATCAAAGTCAGATAATCACCGACTTTCGCACCCAGCACATTCGCTACACCAGAACCCAAAATGATCTGTTGTTGCCCTGCCTTAAACTCGCTCCAAGCTTGCTTATCGATAAAACTCGATAGGCTTGATACCTGTTGTTCTAGCTGCGGATCAACGCCGCGAACTTCAATTGCTTTGAGTTCTTTGCCCTTTTCAGCAAGCGCAGTAATTTTCACATAAGGCGCAGCAGCAACGACTTTATCGTGCTTAACCGACTCCTCAATCACGTGCTCCCAACGAGTCACAGGCTCATTCACGCCTTCAAATTCACCATGAGGAATGACAGAAAGTACTCGTGATTGAAGCTCTCGCTCAAAGCCATTCATCGCAGATAAGCCGATAATGATCACCGCGACACCAACCGCAATACCAATCGTCGAAGACAATGAGATGAACGACACCATCTTGTCTCGTTGTTTCGCACGGCTAAATCGGCCGCCTATCAATAGAGATAAAGAGGAAAACACTTAGCTCTCCTCTTTTTCTACGTTGACCAGTAAACCATCTTGCATGTGAAGTTGGCGATCCATCTTACCGGCAAGTTCACCATCGTGAGTCACGACCAAAAAGGCAGTATCGTATTCACGGTTCAGTTCACGCATTAAGTCGTAAATAGACAGTGCGGTGTTATGGTCAAGGTTACCGGTTGGTTCATCCGCCAACACTAGCGCAGGCTTATTCACCAATGCACGAGCAATCGCCACACGTTGCCTCTCGCCACCAGAAAGCTCTGAAGGTCGGTGGTCCACGCGGTGACTCAATCCAACTTTGTCCAACAAACGTTGTGCTTCTTGCTTTGCTTTAGCGGGCTTTTCGCCGCCAATCAATAACGGCATCGCCACGTTTTCTAAAGCTGAAAAGTCAGATAGAAGATGATGGAACTGATACACAAAGCCAAGATGCTGGTTGCGAAGCTTCGCCTGCTTATTCGAACTCAAAGATGCTAAGTCCTGGCCAAGAAAACTCACACTGCCCGCAGAAGCATCGTCTAATGCGCCTAAGATATGCAGTAAGGTACTTTTGCCCGAGCCAGAGGTACCGATGATTGCTACTAGCTCACCCTTTTCGATGTCAAAGCTGACTCCCTTGAGCACCTCAGTATCTAACGAGCCTTCACGGTACGTTTTACGGATATCATTACATTGAAGAAAATTACTCATAACGAAGGGCCTCAGCAGGTTTCACAGACGATGCACGATAAGAAGGGAATACAGTGGCAATCAGGCTAAGTGCAATAGCCAGAACCACAACAACAGCGATTTGAATTGGGTTAATCAAAATAGGTAACTGACCACCAAACGAGAATAGAGCAACACCCATCGCCTCTAAAATAGTATTAAGGTTCATCGCTAGAGCAACGCCTAACACACCACCAGAGAGCGCACCAATCACGCCACTACTTGCGCCTTGAACCATGAAGATCCCCATGACTTGACCATCAGTCATGCCTTGGGTCTTAAGAATCGCGACTTCAGACTGCTTCTCCATCACCACCATGATAAGTGCTGAGATAATATTGAAAGCAGCAACACCGATGATAAGCCCAAGCATTAAACCCATCATGTTTTTCTCCATACGAACCGCTTGGAACAGCTCGCCACGTTGGTCACGCCAATCGCTCCACAACCATCCATCAGGTAAGGGTTGGTTCGATAGTTCCGCGACTTCAAATGGGTCTTCAAAAAACAGTCGCCAACCTGAAATGGTGTCTGACTTATAACGCATCAAACGCCCAGCATCTTGGATATCCGTCACCATAAGTTGGGCATCAATATCCGAGCCCGTATTAAAGATACCAGCTACGGTGAAATTACGTTGGCTAGGAATACGCCCCAATGGTGTGTATTGACTCGCGCTGGTCACCATTAGACGAACTTTGTCGCCCATCGATACTTTTAGGTTTCTCGCCAGAGTATGACCAAGAAACAGCTGATATTGCCCAGCTTGAAGTGAAGACAAGCGACCCGCGATTAAGTGGTCTTGAAGTGGATCATCAGAATTGGGTTGGATGCCAATCAAAAGGCCAGCAGAAAGCTGAGCAGGGCTCTGAATCACTGCCTCACTGCGGACAATCGGTTCAACGTGACCATTAAGCGAGATTTGCTCTGCAAAATTAGGCGCTTGGGCAAAAAGAGAAGTGGTGCCACCTTGCTCATAAACCACCGCTTGAGGAAGAACTCCAAGAATTCGGTCTTTTAACTGCGCTTCGAATCCATTCATTACCGATAAAACAGTAACCAAAGACAGCACACCAATGGTGATACCTGCCGTCGACATATAAGAAACAAAACGGCTAAAGCGATCACCTGAACGGCCTTTCAAATAGCGTAGGCCAACAAACAACGAAATAGGATGAAACATACTTTGAACCATCTAAAGGGGATGCGGGTTAATGTAACGGGTATTGCTGTTACTGTGTAGGGGTTAATTGAAAATATAGAGTGAATTAACTCAATTAGTTAGGCTTGAAAAACAGAACCTTGTCAAATAGCCAAATTTCAAACAACTATTTGAGACTTTCAATTAACTGACCTTGATTACTGTGGCCACATAGCGATAATCAATAGATCACTTCAAGGAACTAACGCATGACAGAACAAGAGTTTTTCACCGTTCACCATAGCCTTACCGCTAATATTGAACCAATGGACAGCGGCTTCACTTTACCTTCTCAAATTCAATTCGAATCTGAGATCCCAGCACCATTTGTGGTGGCAAGTGAATTTAGCCAATTGGATCTGTTAGCTGACAGCGCTCGAGCGGAACTGAAAAACAGCGACTTGAAGAATGTCACCAGTTTATTGGATGCACAAAACTCAAAATTAAACCTCTTGTTGAGCTTTATGTTATCGCAGCAAGATGATGAGAAATTTCGCACTCACACCTATTCATTTGGTGCGAGTCAGTTTTCCTGCTTTTCAAAAGCAGACATCGAACCGGGTCGCTTAGTAAAAGCCAAACTTTTTCTAGAGCACCCAGCTGCAGCCATTTATTGCTACGCAGAAGTATTTGCTAGCGAGGCGAAAGACTCAGGTTTCGAAATCAAATTTAAATACGCTCATCTTCGCGATACCGACCAAGACCTGCTCATTAAAGCGGCACTTTATCAACAACAGAAACTCTTGCGTCAACGCTCTCTAGACCGAGATAACAAGTAAATTAACATGACCAAAAAATCCATATTTACACTACCTAAACTTAAAGGTGCCGGTGACAAAAAGCACATCGGTAACCTAGTCGGTTCGTCTCTCGCTCTTGCCATTGCCAAACTCGCAGAGCAACACAACAGCCATACCGTCTTGGCTGTACCCGACCCACAAGTGGCGCTTAAGCTTCAATCTGAAATTGAACAGTTTACGGCACATGAAGTCGCATTATTCCCTGACTGGGAAACGCTGCCATACGATAGCTTCTCGCCGCACCAAGAGATCATCTCAGATCGTATCGCACGCCTTTACGCACTGCCAACACTAAAAGATGGCATCACGATCGTTCCGATCAGCACGTTATTGCAACGCCAGTCACCGCGTGACTTTTTGCTACAACACACGTTAATGGTGAAAACGGGCGATCTCTACTCTTTAGAGAAACTGCGTCTACAGCTTGAAAAGTCAGGCTATCGTTACGTTGACCAAGTGTTTGGCCCCGGTGAATACGCAAGCCGTGGCTCTATTCTCGATCTGTTCCCAATGGGCAGTAAAGACCCGTATCGAATCGATTTTTTCGATGACGAAATCGACACTATTCGTACTTTCGATCCTGAAAACCAGCGTTCTATTGAAGACATCTCTGAGATCCGCCTGTTACCAGCGCACGAATTCCCAACCTCGGAAACGGCGATTGAAGACTTCCGTATTCGCTGGCGCCAACAGTTTGATGCCCGCCGTGAACCAGAGTCAGTTTACATGCAGGTATCTAAAGGCACATGGCCTGCGGGTATTGAGTACTGGCAGCCTCTATTCTTCGATCACACAGAAACACTGTTTGACTATGTTGCCGATGAAGCGCAACTCTTGGTTCTGGGTGACGTAGAAACCGCGGTTGATTCGTTCCTTACTGATGTCGCTCACCGATACGAACAGCGCGGTGTTGACCCATTACGGCCACTTCTCACGCCTGAACAACTGTGGTTGAAGAAAGACGAGCTGTTCGCACACTTCAAACAGAAGCCACAAGTCAATCTGAGCTTAGATTCAATTGAAGAGAAAGCTGGACGTACCAACCTTCCGGTTGTGTCTCTTCCTGATCTCAGTGTTCAGCATCAGAATAAAGAACCACTCGCAAACCTAAGAAAGTTCACTGAAGCCTTCGAAGGAAAAGTGGTCTTTTCGGTTGAATCAGAAGGTCGTCGTGAAGCGCTGAGTGAACTGCTTCGTGGTATTAAAGTACGACCAAGCGAAGTTGAAAACCTCGATGCCTCAATTAAAGGCAAAGACAAGTTCAGCCTCATCCTTGGCTCTGCTGAACACGGTTTTATCCATGAAGAGCAAAACATCGCCCTTATCTGTGAAAGCGACCTGTTGGGTGATCGCGTTGTTCAGCGCCGTAAGAAAGACAAAAAAAGTGTTAACAGCGACACTGTCATTCGTCACTTAGCCGAACTTAAACCAGGTCAACCTGTAGTGCACATTGACCACGGTATTGGTCGCTACATCGGCTTGCAGACACTCGAAGCCGGTGGCATGAAAACCGAATACGTGACACTTGAGTACCAAAACGATGCCAAGCTGTACGTGCCCGTTGCGTCTTTGAACCTTATTGGACGTTACTCTGGTGGCGCCGAAGAGTCTGCACCGCTACACAAACTAGGTGGTGAGGCGTGGCAAAAAGCGCGTAAGCGTGCCGCTGAAAAAGTACGTGACGTTGCTGCAGAGCTGCTGGATGTTTACGCCAAGCGTGAGCTTAAACCTGGCTACAAGTTTGTACTCGACCGCGGCCAATACGCGACTTTCAAATCTGGCTTCCCGTTTGAAGAAACCGATGACCAAGCGATGGCCATCAATGCTGTTATGTCTGATATGTGCCAAGCCAAAGCCATGGACCGTTTGGTGTGTGGTGATGTTGGCTTTGGTAAAACCGAAGTCGCGATGCGTGCAGCATTCGTTTGTACCGACAACAGCAAACAAGTAGCGGTTTTAGTTCCTACTACTCTACTTGCTCAGCAACACTTCGAAAACTTCCGTGACCGTTTCGCCAACTTGCCGATTCGTGTTGAGGTTCTATCCCGATTCAAATCAGCTAAAGAGCAAAAACTAATCATGCAAGATGTCGCCGACGGTAAAGTGGATATCCTAGTCGGGACTCACAAGCTGCTTTCGAGTGATATTAAGTTTAAAGACCTTGGCTTGCTGGTTGTCGATGAAGAACACCGATTTGGTGTGCGTCAGAAAGAGAAAGTGAAAGCGATGCGTGCGGATGTCGATATTCTAACGCTTACTGCAACGCCTATTCCGCGAACGCTGAACATGGCAATGAGTGGTATGCGTGACCTTTCGATCATCGCTACACCACCCGCACGACGCTTGGCAATTAAAACCTTCGTTCGCGAGAGTGATGATGCCATCGTAAGAGAAGCAGTACTTCGTGAAATCATGCGTGGTGGTCAGGTTTACTTCCTGCACAACCAAGTCGACACGATTGAGAAAACAGCAGAGTCACTACAGAAGTTGATTCCAGAAGCGCGTGTTACCGTGGCTCATGGCCAGATGCGTGAGCGCGAACTGGAACGCATCATGAATGACTTCTACCACCAGCGCTTCAACTTACTGGTTTGTACAACCATCATTGAAACCGGTATCGATGTACCAACGGCAAATACCATCTTGATGGATAGAGCCGATAACCTTGGTTTAGCACAGCTGCACCAATTACGTGGTCGTGTAGGTCGTTCGCACCACCAAGCTTATGCTTACTTGTTAACGCCACACCCTAAAGCAATGACCAAAGATGCGATCAAGCGATTGGATGCGATAGCTTCACTCGAAGACTTGGGCGCGGGCTTTACCTTAGCAACTCACGATTTAGAGATTCGTGGTGCAGGTGAGTTGTTGGGTGATGAACAGAGTGGTCAAATCCAGTCGGTTGGTTTCACCTTGTACATGGAGATGCTTGAACAAGCGGTTGAAGCATTGAAAGAAGGCCGAGAGCCATCGCTTGATGACCTACTGCGTGAACAAACTGAAATTGAGATGCGCCTGCCTGCACTATTACCAGATGACTACATCCCAGACATCAACACGCGTTTATCAACGTACAAACGTATAGCGAGTGTGAGTGACACCGATGAATTGGCAGAGTTGAAAGTCGAGCTGATTGATCGCTTCGGCCTTCTACCTGATGCAACCAAAAGCTTGTTGTCAGTTTCTGAGCTAAAATTAGCCGCAGCGTCTATCAAAGCGAAGAAAATTGAAGCCCACGATAAGGGTGGATTCTTAGAATTCTACCCGGATGCTGACATAAACCCGGCCTACCTTGTTAAACTGTTGCAATCTCAACCGCAAAAGTTTTCAATGGAAGGACCAACAAAGTTCAAGTTTACGATACCATTGGTCGACAGACGGAAACGAATTCAATTTGTTAGTGATTTATTGGGCGAATTCAGACAAAACTTGCTGCCTTCAGCATAAGACCCAATCCACTTGCACATATAAATTATCCAGCCGGTAGTTCGGCTGGAAGACGGAGTAAAAATGAAAAGACTGATCCCACTGCTACTATTGTTCGTCTCACTGCCAAGTTTGGCGCAGAGACAATTTGATATAGAAGTGATCATTTTTAAGCGCGCTGTTGATGCAGAGAAGGTGAACGAATCTTGGCCAAATACACAGCCTAAGATTTCACTTGAACGCGTTGGTTCATTTCAAGATACCCAATACCGAGCAAAGAAAGGCGTTCAAATGCTACCTTACTCGGAATACAAGTTAACGCCTCAGAAAGACAAGCTACGTAAACACGCTGGCTTTGAAGTTCTGATGCATACCGCTTGGCGTCAAGGCGACCAAGGTAAGAGCTCTGCACCTGTTTTCCATATTCAAGCAGGTAAAGATTTCTCTAAACAGTTTAATGCTGATGGCTCTGAAAAAGGCGCAATCACTGCAGGCAGCGCTGATGGGTTCCAAGAAGAAACCATTGATAAGCCACTCTACGAATTAGACGGCAAGCTGCAAATCTACGTTCAGCACTACCTATACGCTGAAACGACCTTGGACTTAAAAGCGCCAAGCGTTCGTGAAGTGACTCTACAAGAGCAACAAATTGAGCTAGATTCACCAGTAAGTGGCGCAGAAAGCAACGTCCAAGTGGGCAACCTAACTGAAATTTCTCCGACGGTTGAAGTCCAAGAGTTCCTTAAGAGCTACCGCATGGACCAAAAACGTCGTATGCGTAGTACAGAAACTCATTACCTTGACCACCCACTTCTTGGAATGGTGATTCAAGTTAGACGTGTAGCGCAGTAAGTTACTTGCCGATTCGGCTATAATTATACAAATAATTCAATCCGCCCTCCTAGTGAGGGCGTTTTATTAAGTGCTATCTATCTTTATTCTGTACTGACTCTCTTTGTTCAGTACTTACACGTTACTTGGTACGTCCTATGAGCCCTGAATTTCAGATCAATACACAAAATCTTAGCCTTAAAATCATTGAGGCCTCAGATGCTCAAGAATTTTCTCAGCTGGTTAAGTCCTCCCCTAGCTTGTTGCCATGGGTCGACTGGTGTCATAGCGAGTTTTCTATCGTCGAAGCCGAGAAATTTATTCTGGCGACTCGCTTAAACTGGGTCAAAGCCGATGCGTTTGGCTTTGGCATCTTTGAACGAAAAAGCGATAAGTTAGTCGGTATGGTTGCCATTAATGAACTTTACCACACCTTTAATATGGCGAGTTTAGGTTATTGGGTCGGTGATGACTTTCAAAGGAGAGGGATCGCCAAAGAAGCAATGCTCGCCCTATTTGAATTTTGCTTCGCGCAACTCAAGTTAACGCGTTTGGAGATTGTCTGCGATACCGAGAACCTACCCAGCCAAAAGTTGATAGAGAAGTGTGGCGCTGAGCGAGAAACCATTGCCAAGAATCGATTTCTGTTTAACGGTAAGCCCAAAGATGGCGTGGTTTATTCTGTGCTGCCTCCAACGTCTTAACAGCATAAATGAGTTCCACACCTGCGATAGTACATAATCGACACGATCAAAAAAGAGCTCCGAAGAGCTCTTTTTTATTATCAGCGTAATGACCTTAAAGGCTTACCTGATTAGTGAAGCTTTAGGTTTGGACGAAGTACACGGTTAATACGACCAACCAGCATCATCAGTGATGTTTTGATTAAGCCGTGAAGCGCCATCTGGTGCATGCGGTACAAAGAGATGTAAACCACACGAGCAATACGACCTTCAACCATCATCGAACCTTTTGTCAGGTTACCCATCAAGCTACCTACCGTAGAGAAACGGCTTAGTGAAACTAGTGAGCCTTTGTCTTTGTAGATGTAGTCTTTCAGGTCACGACCGTTCAACTTAGCAATGATGTTACTGAATGCACAGCTTGCCATTTGGTGAGCCGCTTGTGCACGTGGCGGAACGAATGAACCATCTGCTTGTGTACATTGCGCCAAGTCACCGATAGCAAAGATGTTGTCATCCAAAGTTGTTTGCAGCGTGTTCTTCACAACCAACTGGTTGATACGGTTGGTCTCAAGACCACCGATATCTTTCATGAAATCCGGTGCTTTGATACCTGCTGCCCATACCATGATTTGAGCTGGGATCTTGTCGCCATCTTTAGTTGTTAAGCCGTCAGAATCCGCCTGAGTCACCATCGTATTCGTACGAACGTTCACACCAAGCTTGGTTAGCTCAGAGTGTGCTGCACTTGAAATACGAGGAGGTAGCGCTGGAAGAATACGCTCACCCGCTTCAACTAGGTTTACGTTCAGCTTGCTTGAATCTAGGTCGCCGAAGCCGTAAGTACGAAGCTCTTTAACTGCATTGTGTAGCTCTGCAGAAAGCTCTACACCTGTTGCACCAGCACCAACAATCGCGATGTCTACCGTGCCTTGACCGTTCTTAGCGTGAAGCTTTAAGAACTGGTTGTTCATTTCTGTACGGAAACGGTGTGCTTGCTCTGGACTATCAAGGAAAATACAGTTGTCACGAACGCCTGGAGTGTTGAAGTCGTTTGACGTAGAACCTAGCGCCATCACAAGAATATCGTATTCAAGTTCACGGCTTGGCATCAGCAGTTCACCGTGCTCGTCTGTAAGTTCGCTTAGTGCAATCACTTTACGCTCACGATCGATGTCGTTCAGGCTGCCCATTTGGAAATCGAAGTAATGGTTTTTTGCGTGCGCACGGTAGCTTAATGCATCAACACCTTCATCCAGTGAGCCCGTTGCTACTTCATGAAGTAATGGTTTCCATAGGTGGCTTGCTTTACGGTCTACCAGAGTGATCTGGGCACGTTTCTTACGACCTAAAGTGCGGCCTAGCTTAGTTGCTAGTTCTAAACCACCAGCACCACCGCCTACTACGATAATTTTTGTCACAATGACAATCCTCTACAAAATGAATAAATGGGGTTCGGCTCGATTACTCCAACCGATAAATTCTATGTATCTACTCGGCCTTGAATGTGAAGGCTGTTACAAATTGGATTACCGCGAAAAAGAATAACGACAGCTCACCGAGTAGTTAGAGGGGTTACAAACAACAAATATTGGTTTGTTGTTTTGCTCACATGGATAAAAAAGTGACTACCTGAGAGGCAGAACACAAATTATGGGCAAGTTTTTTCACTCGCTCTCAATTTTTTTTGATATTTGTCAAAATATTTTGCTTGGGAACATTATATATAGCAAAAAGATGACCGCAACAAAAAAATCCTTACCCTCAATGAGGATTCGCGACTAATTAGTTAACGTTTGCGCAAACTGATCTATAAATGCACAAACCGACCGATAAAACATATACAACTACTTTATCAATACCAATCTCTAAGATTCAGATGTGAAAAAGCAGCACTCATTGAGCACTGCTTTTATAAAACATCTGGATTGATTAAGCGTTTTTGAACGCTTTCATTGCTTGAAGATGTTGAGAGATCTTTTTGAATTTATGACTCTCTTTATCATCCCAGATTACATCGTAGTAATCTTCTAGCGCGGCAGCTGTTTTGGTATTGTCGTGAATTTCGTCTTCACGAGACAACACTACTAAACAGCGTCCTTTGTTTTTCATGCGGTACTGAGCAACACATTTAGTTGCGATGTCTTCGTACTCTTCTGGACGGTCAATTCGACCTACCATGTTGTTCTCAGGGTGCAGATTAGGGTTGAACACCACCTGCTTAATCCCACATAAGAAGCCAATACGCTCAGACCAAAAACCACCTAAACCTACACCACAAATAATGGGGTGCGGATCATCGGATTGCTCTATCACCTTATGCACTTCTTTTAGCAGATGCTGCATATCGTGTTTTGGATGCAAAGTACTGTAGTTGATGAAACGAACGTCATCATCAATGAATTGCAACTGCAGTATTTTTTCGTGATTGCCCGGGCTTGTTGAGTCGAAGCCATGTAGATAGATAATCATTGTACCTCCCCCGTTGAATATTGGTACGTTTTGATCAATCTAACACGAAAAACAAGGTTTTAAAGGTAACAGCTGAGAAATTATATTTTTCACTTCCTAAACGTGATCCTAGCTACATAAAGTGTGACTCAGAGCCTCCGCTTCACGCAGATAACTTTCATCGCCCCAAAGCTGATGAGCAAGTAAATACCACAGCATCGCCATCATTTGGCTTCTTGGTAACCATGCTTCAACACCGTCAAGCCACGGCTGAACATCATGGATGCCTCGCAGCTGGCAGTACTTCTCAACCGCTTCTGTGACTGGCACGCCAGCAACCGCAATGGTTAATGTTAAATCGAGCCTAGGGTCTGCGAGCGCAGCGTATTCCCAATCAATAATCTTAATGCCGTCACTGTTTCTCACTAGGTTATAACCACCTAAGTCAAAATGGCACAAAGACAGGTCAACATTGGTAATACTCGGAGCCACGCGCCACTCTTGATAAATCTGCGTGCAGGCTTCGGTCTTATGAATCGCATCAAGCTGCAGCCAGTAATGGTCGACTCGCGCCGTGAAACTGAATGGTTGCAGTGGTAATCGCGCAGTATTAACCAGATGAACAGAGATCAGCGTTTTCAAAAGGTCATCGAGTTCTAGATCTTCGTAAAGTGTCTCACCCGCAATCCACTCAACCAGTAACCCCTGCTCATTCACTACCATTGGGCTTGGTCCGATACCGAGTCGCTCAATGGCAGACAGCACTTGGTACTCTTCATGACGAGAGATGAAGAACGCTTTGGTGATAGGTGTGGTTGGCCGCCAAACATACGCAGTACCATCGGCATCAACCAACTTCCAACATCGATTGGTCAAACCGCCGGTTAATGTCTGAGCTCTAACTGGAGGCTCAGAAAAGTAACCGTCAAGCGAACTCAAACTGGTATCAAGAAGCTTAGCCTCAGACCAAGAAAAAATTGCCATATTTACTCCCTATAAACGTCTTAACTGCCCTATAAACGCCTTCATTCCCTACAAAAAAGACACTGACCAAAAGCCAGTGTCTCTTCATAAACAGCGCATCATGCACTGCATTGGCGTGTGACCAAGCTATACGCTGTCAAAACTGGCCGCGTATAGTTGGCAAGTAAGCGAAATTAAAGGCCTAGTAGACTCTTAGATTGTTGCTTACGGATTTCAGTCTCGTCAGCCCATTCAATCAAGCCAGACTCAAGATCCATTAGACGCATCGTCATTTTGTAGTATACGTCTTCATCGCTACCCGCTTTCTTAACGATGCTTGATAGGTTGCCGTACAGCATGTACTGAGCACCAACCATTTTACCAAATTGAATCGCTGAACTTTGGTTTACAAGCTCATCGTTGTTTTGGAAGTTCAATTGGTCACGAACAGACTCTACACGGTCCATATCAACGAAACGGAACTTACCGGAGTTCAGCATCTTAGTACTGATAGTGTCAGTGATTGACTCAGTATCGATGTGCTCACTTGTTTTGTTCTTGATTCGCTCTACAAACACGATTGGACGCTGTTCACGAGTAATGTAAGACACAGAACCAGACGCCATCATGCTATCGACCATTTCACCCGCAATCGTTTGAAGGTCAGTTGAACCGAAATCGATTGTCGTGGTTTCTACTGCTTGTGCATCACCGTAGCTTACCTTGTTTGAACAACCGCCTAAAATAACCGCTAAACCTAATAGCGCAATGACACTCTTTTTCATTTTGTTTCCTCAACTTATCACTGAGCGGGGTTACCCACACTCTTAAATTCTTGTATTTACGAATCATGAGACCCGTTTAATCTAACTTACTGCTCTCGGAACTGGACTCTGAACTGAGTCGCTTTCGGGTTTACCGACACTTCCGACAACGAAATACTTTCAAAACCACGAACAATCGCTTGCTTCCAAGGGCCTTGTTTGAGGTTGACCTCAAGCCCGGCATCGTCGTACCAGTAAAAACGATAAAGGATATGTTGATCGCCTTTATAGTTACTGTTTAAACGAACGATTCCTCGCGTATGACCGTCGACTAGATCGGTGCGAATATCTTCAACCTGTAAGCGGCTGCCCAATACCTTGTCACCAAAGAAAACGTTCTGAGTCAGACTATCGACCCTTACGCCAGCTGTATTATCAGCACAACCAGCCAGAGCCATAACCGCTGCTAAGCTCACTAACCACTTTTTCATTACAGCCTCCCTAGCTGTTTATGCCACATTGTTGCGTTGTTTCCTTGTCGAGAAATCCACACCAAGGTGGTCTGCCCTTCTCGAATATCAAAGTCGTACGTTTTAGCGCCCGCTTCCAACGTATATTGACCGCTATTTGCTACAAACGTGCTGCTTTTAATCTCTGCAGGTAATGATTGCCAACTGCGAGTGTCTGGTTGCTCTGTCAGTGTGTTCCACACGTTGAACAGAATATTACCGACATCATCGCCTTTGGTTGCTTCTTTACGAATGCGATCTTTCGCGACGACACGTAACGCTTGGCGAATAACAATGCTTGTCATACGTTCAGATAGATCGTTCTGCGCCATCGCGTTTACATCAGTGATCAAATGTTCTTGTAGCGGCTGTCCGCTGATTCGCAAGGCAGAAAAACGCTCTACGTTTTGACTTGGGTAATATGGCAGCGCAAGAGAGTATATTGCCCCCTGATCGCGACTGTCATAAACAGGCAAATCCAGTCGCCAACTGTCCATAGCTTGCACAGCGCTCTGCTCTTGAAGAACAATCACTCGCCCTTCACCTGCACTAAGTTTAGAAGATTGCTTATAGCGTTTTTCTAATGTTGCTAAATCTTGTCGCATCCCTAAACGAGCGGCTGTTGCCATGGTTCTATCGATGATTTCTTGGTTATCTGGCATCACAGCCAAAGCACGACGATAGTCAACGTAGGCGCTGTTTAAATCATTTGACGCTTCATAAAGCAGACCAGACAAGAACATCAGATACGCATTCTGTACTGACTGCAGTTTCTTACCCGCATTGGGGTAATTGGCAAGGATGCTACCCACATTGGCAGACAAGCCTTGCTTCTTCGCATCGCTGGCTGCTTTGTCTAACTCAGCCTCGCGTTGCTTCTTCGCTTGTTCTTGAACTTGGTTGGCGCGACGCATTTCGATCACCGCACCTTCTAAATCGTTTTTCTTGAGGTAATTTAAACCGAGATACAGATGAAGAAAGCCCAACTCGTAATCGGCTGGCACATACTCGGTAATATTGTCATTCACAGCCAACGCACCCACACTGGTTGCACTGTCTGAGATTGAGATCACGGCTTTGCGTTGCTGCTCAGTAACCGCCTGATCAGCCACTTCAAACGAAGCCTTACTCTCAGGGTATTTTTGATCCAGCAGATTAATTCTGCCTCTTTCAAAGTTATCAAGGATGTCGCCTGCCGCGTAATCTGGTAGCTCTTGCTGAGCCTCTGAATAATCTCCAGATTTAACGGCTTGGTAGATCGCTTTGTTTTGTGCGCTGTAATGACTGAACAGGCTTCCTGCAGACATACTCGCACAACCTACGGTCAACGCCGATAACAGGGCAATGGAAGCGAATCTAAACTGTTGCTTCACTTATCGTCTCCGTGCATGTTTAAAATGCCTACTTTATTAGGGTCTGCTGACCTTTAATGGTCTCATTATCAAAACGAAACGCGTTGTAAAAAGGATCTCAAGCCAGTTGAAACCCTACTGATTTAGCCTCTGCCTAGGCGATGCCGATGTTCAGACAACAGATAGAACTTAAAGTTGGCATACAAACTACAAATTTTCCAACTAACTACTTGTGTTAACCCACTAATGAGCGCGTTTAAACTAGCTCATTAACTCGTTAGCTTTTCATTAGCTCATTAACTTTTTATTAGCTCATTAATAGGGGGCCAAGTGGACGGCCGCCAACCAAGTGCATGTGAATATGATAAACCTCTTGGCCACCGTGAGAGTTACAGTTCACGATAAGACGATAGCCATCTTCTGCAATGCCCTCTTCTTTTGCTAACTTGCGAGCAACAGTAAACATGCGCCCCATCATCGCTTCATCTTGGACTTCAACATCGTTAGTTGTCGGAATCAGCTTGTTTGGGATGATTAGGATATGGCTTGGCGCGCGAGGGTTAATATCGCGAAATGCGGTTACTAAATCGTCTTGGTATAGTAGATCTGCTGGGATTTCTTTGTTGATGATCTTAGTAAAAATGGTTTCTTCAGCCATGTTTCTCTCCGATAAAACATTTATTTTTTAATGCTTTGAGTATGCGCTATGCCGCATCAAACCACAATAAATCTGCTTTAAAGCATAATAAAAAACACCGTTCAAATCAAAGAAAACGAGCCTTAGCTCTCAAGAATGGCATGTTGGTTATAACTGAGCGCTATTTTTGACGTGTGCGTCATAAAATGCGTAAGCCGAGCTCAATAGAATGCTGATAATTTTGTTAGTTTTACTTTGACCTGACATTAGGTCTGCATTTTTATTTAGGGAGAAAGCCATGAAGGGATCTGTGATCAAGCGTATGTACGCTGGTTTCGCACTGATCATCATCATGTTCGCAGTCACGATAACCATCATGATGAACAGCATGAATCAGATACACAGCAATTTTGAGAGTGTCTCAGAAACCTCATTACCACTTGTCGCGCTTTCAAATCAAACGAGTGTTCAATTGCTTTCTGCTGATAAGTCATTCAAAGATTTCTTAACCACACAAAACGCTGAACGCATGTCTGCAATGCGTACAGAATTTGCTGCATCACAAAACTCGTTTTCAGAAGTTCTCGGTAGTTTAGAAGCGGCAAGCCAAAACAATGCTTCACTTGTTGAACGTATCGCGCAATTAAGAGCAATGGAAGAACGCTACTTCGCCGAAGCTGACGAAGCGATGAACAACTACGTCGCGATGTTCGAAGCACAAGAACAAGTACAAAAAGCGTCTCGTGACTTCCAACGCTTACATTCAGAATTAACCGTTGGTATGAAAGAGTACGTTGCCGACCAAAAAAGCATCTCTGTAAAAGTGATGGCAAAGAGCTACTTCATCAAACTGCAAGACGCAGAAGTTATTACCTCTGATGCACTTGCTAGCTCTGATGTTGCCTTCGTTCAAAAAGCCCTTAACCAAAACAAAAAGGCCGTTACTCATCTTAACTACGCTTATCGAGGTCTATCAACACAACTACCAGCACTTAAAAATGTCTTCGATGAGTCGGTTCAGAAGTTCACCAAAGACGTTGGTCAGAAAGGTGGCGTACTAGACAAACACAACAACTACCTACAAGCCAAACAAGCGTTGTACGTGAACATCGCTAACCTAGCTCTAGAAGTTGACCAAGCGATGGCTGTTTTGGACTCATTCAACGTGACCGCTGAAGAGCAACTTAACTCATCACTCGCTGACGCAAGCAGCATCTACGACAAAGGCCTATTCAACGCGATTGCCATTGGCATTGTTGTGACTGTGTTCGCTGCTGCGATTGGTTACCACATTGCACACAGCGTACGAGAGCCATTAACTCGCATCCTCGGTACATTAGAAGGTCTAACTGAAGGTGATATGACTCAGCGTATCGATATTCGCTACGACAACGAATTCAGCCGCGTGAGCCGTCACATCAACACCTTGGCTGACAACCTGCACAATATCCTTGTGAAGTTGAATGATGCTTCAGATGACTTAACTAAGACTGCAAGCGTCAACCAGAAGACGTCATCTGAAACGCAGGCTCAATTGAACAGCCAACGTGAGCAAACCGCGACTGTTGCGACCGCAATGACAGAGATGTCTCATTCTGTACAAGAAGTGGCAAACAGCGCGCAAAGCTCACTCACCATGGTTCAACAAGTAGAATCGGCTTCTGAGTCTGGTCGTCAGATCATGAACACCAACATCAGCACCATTAATCAGCTTGAAGTTCGCCTTACTGAATCAGTGGGCGCTGTAGGCGAGCTACAACAGATGAGTAGCCAGATTGGTTCAATCCTTGACGTTATTCGTGGTATTGCTGAACAGACCAACCTACTTGCACTTAATGCGGCAATCGAAGCAGCGCGTGCAGGTGAACAAGGTCGTGGTTTTGCAGTCGTTGCCGATGAAGTACGAGTGCTAGCACAGAAGACCACTCAATCAACCTCTGAAATCGAGACTATGATCAGCAATCTGCAATCAAGCTCGAAAACTGCAAGTAACGTAATTGAAAGCTGTATGAGCGATATGGACATGTCGGTTCAACAAGCTTCAAGTGCAAACAGTGCGATGGAAGAGATCCAAGCCTTGATTCTAGAGATCAGCCACATGAGTACACACATCTCTCAAGCAGCCGCTGAGCAGAGTGAAACGTCTGGTGATATTGCACGCAACATCGAAGACATCAACCACATCGCAGATAAGAGTTACCAAGCGATGTCTTCAATTGCGGAGGCAAGCCAAAACCTAACAATTTTGGCGAATCAGCAAGGTGATTTAGTACATCAATTCAAACTATAGATAAATGAAGAATCGATAGATATTTAGTGAGATTGTTGAGACTTCTTACCCAATAGTGGTGACTAATTGAGCTAGGGCAACTTTTATCAAGGGTTGCCCTTGTTTTTTATGAGCTTTGTCATTATATGATTATTAAGGCTTGCTGCTTCCCGTTTTTTCTTTCACCTTTATGAGCGAGCCGCTATTAAGGAATTTATATGGCTGTTCATGTTGGCATTATCGATCAAGACCCCATTCGCTTGCTCACCCCATTACTTGATAACCGAACGGTCAGCACTCACATCGTGTTTATCGGTGACAAAAATCAAGTCAGTATGTACAAACGTTTAGACAGCGTTTTGCACAAGCGCGACATTACGAGTGAGTTTTTCGAAATTCCGACCATCGTAAATACATCTGTCATTAAAGAATCTATCCAAACCCTTGCCGAAGACCTCAAAGCACGCGGTCAAGAAGTGAAGCTCAACGCAAGTTGTGGCCTCCGTCACCGCCTACTTTCTGTGTACGAAGTATTCCGTACTTACCACTGGCCAATCTTCGTGGTTGAACCAAATAGCGACAAGCTTTGCTGGTTGTACCCTAATGGTAAAGAAGACGCACAAGTTCAAGACCGCATCACTATCGACGACTACCTAACTGTGTTCGGTGCTCGCGGTGAATTCAGCGATGTTCAGCTGTCTCCGCAACTGGATCAGAAACTTTATGAACTGGGTGAACGTTGGGCAAGTAACGCACTCGAACTAGGCCCTGGCCTTGCGACATTGAACTACCTAGCAACGACCTGCCGTAAAGAACAAAAACTTGATGTAGGCCTATCTGAGAAGCAACAAGGCTATCGCGAGCTCAACATGCTGTTGAGCGATTTGGTTGAAGCTAAAATTGCGACTTACGACAATGGTATTTTGACCTTTGCCAACGAAGACGCGCGCCGCTTCTCAAACGGTGAATGGCTTGAAACATTGGTTCACAGCACAGTTAAGCAGATCCAAGATGACATGCCGACCATTCAAGACCGTTCTTTGAATGTTCAGGTATACCGTCAACTGGGTGAACGTGAGGTTCGTAACGAGCTTGATGTTGCCTCTGTGGTGAACAATAAGCTGCACATCATCGAATGTAAGACCAAAGGCATGCGTGATGATGGTGATGACACCTTGTACAAACTGGAATCGCTTAGAGACCTGCTAGGTGGCCTACAAGCACGTGCAATGTTAGTGAGCTTCCGCCCTCTTCGCCATAACGACATCACACGAGCTGAAGATCTTGGCCTTGCATTGATTGGCCCTGACGAATTGAAAGATCTTAAAACACACCTAACGGCATGGTTTACAGCTGCGGGTGGCAGTGAAGATCTAGAGTACTAAAAACCAATAAGCTCATGAGAGCTCAATGCTCTTAAGCAGATTGTTAAAAAGGCGAATGACGATTAAGTCACTCGCCTTTTTTGTTGTCTGTTTTCTCTATTGATTACTTTCAGACGGCACAAAAAAATGGCCGCATCATACGATGCGGCCATTTTCAAAATTTAATGTCACTTGAAGACTTAATGCTCTCTAAAACTCAGAGCACTTTAAGACTTAAAGCATTTTACGAGCGGCTTCTACAACCACTTTGATTGAACGTGCTTCTGTTACTTTTAGAGTGTCGTGATCAGGCGTCTCTTTTTGAGTACGGTTGATGATTACACCAGCAACACAACCTGCTTTCAGACCAGAACTTGCACACATAGTTAGCAGTGTTGCAGATTCCATCTCGAAGTTTAGAACGCCCATGTCTTGCCATTCTTGCATAGAGCCTTGGAAGCGCTTAACAACGCGACCAGAGAACGTGTCGTAACGCTCTTGACCTGGGTAGAACGTATCGCTTGATGCCGTTACGCCCATGTGAACTGTTGCACCTGATTCATCAACTGCCGCTTTCATTGCTGTTGCAACTTCAAAGTCAGCCACTGCTGGGAACTCCATAGGAGCAAAGTGTAGGCTAGCGCCGTCTAGACGAACAGAACCTGTAGAAACAATCATGTCACCCACGTTTACGTGAGGTTGGATAGCACCAGTCGTACCAACACGTAGGAAAGTGCGAACACCAAGTTGAGCAAGCTCTTCAACTGCGATAGAAGTCGATGGACCACCAATACCTGTTGAACATACAACAACTGGTTTGCCGTCTAGCTCTGCGCGGTAAAGCGTGTATTCACGGTGACTAGCAAGGAATACTGGGTTCTCCATCTCTTCTGCAATTTTTTGCACACGAGCAGGATCACCAGGGATGATCGCAAGAGTAGCACCGTTAAGATCTGCTTCAGTAACACCTAAGTGGAAAACAGCTTGAGACATAGTTCGCTCCTTTTGGCTTATTGGGCTTTTTACCCTTATTTAAGCTCATAGTAAATTCGTGGGGTACGAACACACTCTAACCAAGCTCATTACAAAATGAAGTGACACATGTCACATGAATGATCGCAACAATAATTCAAGTTTCACAAAAAACCGATTGGCATCACAAAAATAAGCAATCCGCACGCCTATGTTGCATACTAATGAGACAAAAAGCGCCTTTAACGTATTACCGCTAAAGGCGCTTTTATATTAAGAATGCTCTATGTCGGTGAGCTCGATTTAGTCCGCTTTAGATTTAAATCGAAGCAGACGCAATGCGTTCAATGTCACCAATGCAGTTGCACCACTATCCGCTAAAACTGCCACCCACAAACCGGTAATACCTAACAAGCTTGTCACCAAGAATACGACCTTCAAACCAAGCGCAAGGGCTACGTTTTGACGGATGTTGTTCATGGTCGCTTGCGACAGTTCAATCATCGCTGGCAGCTCAGTTAAACGGTTATGAGTCAGTGCTGAATCCGCCGTTTCCAAAGCGACATCCGTACCACCACCCATTGCGATGCCGACATTCGCCGTTTTCATTGCTGGTGCATCATTAATGCCATCACCGACCATCGCCACGTGCGACTGTTGAGATAACTCCTCAACGTAAGATACCTTGTCGCTTGGCAATAGGCTTGCCTTGTACTGCATACCAATCTTGCTACTGATCGCTGCTGCACTGCGCGGATTATCGCCGGTCAACATGATAGATTGAATACCTAATTCATTAAGTCGTTCAATCGCAAGCTTAGCGTCACTGCGTAACGTATCTTGCCAAGCAATCAGACCAATCACCGTCGTAGCTTGCTCTGTTGATTCTTCTTGATCTTTAACCTCAAGAGCAACCACAACCGTCTTGCCCTCACCTTCTAATGCTTCTACCTGAGAAACCACATCGGCACCAAGTTCGAACGTGACTTTAGACGGTGACAGAACCTGATACTTAACACCATCAACATCCCCTTCAACACCACTACCAATCAACGCTTTCTTGTTGTGTGATTCAGGAATCTCAATATTCAGGTCTTTTACTTTAGCGACAAGTGACTGCGCCAACGGGTGAGTAGAGCCAACTTCAATCGCCCCAACCACACGCAGCATCGCGTCTTGTTGCCACCCCGATAGAGGTTGAATATCCGTAACCTGAGGCTTACCTTCGGTCAGTGTGCCTGTCTTATCGAAGGCGATGGTTTGGATTTTACCAAGCTGCTCTAGCGCTGCGCCACCTTTAATGAGCGCACCACGTTTCGCTGCTGCTGCTAAGCCAGAGGTAATCGCTGCAGGAGTCGAGATAACCAAGGCACACGGACAAGCAATCAACAATAGCGCTAGGCCACGGTAAACCCATGTTTCCCATGGCTGCACAAACAACAATGGTGGTGTGATGATGACCAACAGAGCCACTACCATCATTAACGGTGTGTACCAACGGCTGAACTTATCGAGGAATCGCTCTAGTGGTGCTTTACGAGACTCTGCTTCTTCAATCAGATGAAGAATGCGATCGATCGCGTTCTCACCCTGTTTTGAAGTGATGGTGATACGAACCACTTTATCGACCACCACAGCGCCAGCCATGATGCTATTGCCTTCGATGTGTTCAACAGGAACAGATTCACCGGTTAACGCACTTTCATCAAAGCTTGCCGCGTCTGTAATCAATTGGCCGTCAGCAGGTAAACGAGAGCCCGCGGCCACTTCAATCACATCACCTGGAACCAGTTCACTGACTGCTACTTCTACACGCTCGCCGTTGATGATCTTAGTCGAGTTTTCTGGTACCAATGCCATTAGCGCTTGAACGCCACTTCTTGCTCTTGATGAAGCAAACGCTTCTAAGCGCTCACCAATCAAGAACAACAATAGAACCATCGCTGCTTCCGCAGTTTCGCCAAGGTACAAAGCACCCAGCGCGGCAACACTCATTAAGGTTTCAATAGCAAACGGTGTACCTGAACGCGCCAGCTGAACCGCTTTCTTCGCCACCGGATATAAACCAAGCAGACAAGTTACCGTAAACAAGCCTTCACTTAATTGAGGTGAGGTGATTTTTACAAGCGCCGCAAACAGCATTGCCGCTGCAATCGCGATAATCTGTAAATTAGGTTGGATATAAGCTTGCCAAAAAGTCTCAGGTTGTTGTTTTTCTTTCTTTGAACCGACTTCCGTAAGAGGGAAACCCGTTTTGATAGAGACCTGTTCAATGGTGTCAGCAAGGCTTTCATTATCGAATTTCACAACCAGCTTTTCGGTAGCAAAGAGAACCTTCGCTTGAATAACACCGTCAATATTGCTGATCGCGTTTTCTATTTTTCTTGCACAAGCTGGGCAGTCCATTCCGGCAACCAGCCAACTTTTCGAAAATTTGGCATCGAGAGATAAAGTTGAGGACTGACTGTCTTCTTCTCCACTATCCGACGAACTACAACAATCATCTCCAGACGATGACGAAGCAGCAGAAGAGCTACAACAACCAGATGAAGTACCTGCTGCTGTGATGCTTGAAATTTTAGGGCTAGAGCAACTTGCTCCTGCCGCTTGAGGTTGAACGTCCACTTTTGCTGAGCGGCACGCTGCATGTTTTGCGCACATAATGTATCTCCTTAATACTCAAAAGCCTTGAGGTTGTTGCTAACTTACGAGCAACAGAACCTTAAGTTCATCAAAAGTATAAACCTTGGAGGCTACTCCAAGGTCAAGAAGAAGTTTTCAAGAAAACAAAAATATTATGCCAGCGCCGATGGCTTACTGAGATTTAAGCTCCGCACACTCTTCACGGTTAGCGGATACATCATCAATAAGAACCGCATCGTGTGAACAGAATGGCTGAGTGTTCAAGCTGACAATCGACACATCATCTTCCACTGGATCAACTTGAGATCCTTGCATCAGTTCAGCGATATGATGTCGAAGCACCAAGATACCTAAAATTCCGAACAAAACATTACCCAAAGCTTGACCATAGAGAACACCCAAAGCGCCATACCATTGCGAACCTAGATATACGAACGGCAGAGTACCTAACGTCGCTTTACCCAAATTCAATGCTGTCGAGTAAAGCGGTTTACCTAGGTTGTTGAAAGACGTGTTGGCAACAAATAGTGCACCGTTAAAGGTGAAGGTTAACGCCACATAGGTACAGAAAGCCGCCACAATGATTGCTGCATCACCTTGTAAGCTAAAGCCTTGAATGACATAACCTTGAACGAAGTACAACAGAATACAAACAGCGATGGTGTATGCCGTAGTAACCAGTAATGAGTTATTGAGTGTTTCTTTTACTCGGTCCATGCGTTCAGCACCAAAGTTCTGACCAATGATTGGCCCCACAGCGCCAGACAAGGCAAAGATAACCGCAAAACAAACTGGCGTCAGACGACCTATCACGGCAAAGCCCGCGACAAAATCCTCACCATATTGTGCGATACCCGTTGTTACAATCGCATTACCGATAGGCGTTGCGGTATTGGTGATAATCGCAGGCAGCGCAATCGCCAATATTGGTCGAATATTAATGCGCCATTGCACAAAAGAAGGCGGAGCTACCAGCTGATGGCTGCGAATAAGAGGATAAAGCGAAAAGAATAGCACCGAGAAACGAGCGACAACCGAAGCGATAGCCGCCCCTTCGATGTTCCAACCAAAACCAAAAATAAACAGAGGATCGAGAATCGCGTTAACAATGCCGCCAGACAAAGTTGCCCACATCGAACGCTTAGCATCACCTGCCGCTCTTAAGCCCGCACCCGCTGCCATCGCTAACGCCAAAAATGGACCACTAGGTAGCAAAATCTGTAGGTAAGCTTGAGCGCGTTCGGCTGCAATGCCTTTGGCGCCTATCGCGACTAGCAGCTCTGGAATATAAGCGAACATGATTGCAGTTATGGTTGAACTGATAACAAACGCAGTCAGCATGATACTGGTGCTTAGGTTTCGAGCGTGCTCTTGATTCTTAGAGCCGATGGCTTTGGACACTAATGCGCCCATGGCAATGGAAGTACCGATAGAAACGGAGGTAGAAAAGAAAGTCAGCGTACCTGCAAAGCCTACCGCAGCAGCCAATTCAACCTGTCCGAGCATACTGATAAACAGCATGTCGAGCAGATCGACCACAAATAACGCCATCAAACCGACAGAGCCAGCCCCCGACATCACCAATATGTGGCGCATCGTTGAACCTTCAACAAACTTTGCCGTTTGATTTGACATGAAACCTCCAAAAGTTGGAATACCCAAGAGCTAAAGCCTAATCAGCTGTTCAACTGGCTAGGGATCCAAAAAGAAAGGATCGACCAAGAAAAGCGCTATACAGAAAAAAGGCGCTAGTGCGCCTTTTTTCAATTGAGAGTATTGAGAAAAATAATCGTTCTTAACACGCTACTATACCTGATGTTTGAAGCATTCTTCCAAGTTCTTGCCAATTGCTCTCAAAACATCAGTTCTGGTGATAATACCCACCAGTTTTCGATTATCGATCACAGGGTATGCTTTAGGTTTTCCAACCTGCATCATGTCCGCCAATTCAATAATGGATAAGTCAGGTGACACCGACAGCACTTCTTGGTACATACAGTCACCCACAAGGTGTGTGTCTTGGCAGAAGTAACTGACCTTCACAAGTTTCTCGAGTAAATCCTGCTCTGAAAGGAAGCCAATCACTTGTTCGTTATCATCGATTACGGGCCCACCCATATGGTGGCTACGCATCACTTTGTCTAACGCTAGACTTAACGGCATATCAGGAGTAAATGTCACAACCTGCTGCGTCATGTAATCTTTCACTTTAATAGAATGCATTGCGTTCTCCCTAAATACTTTGCGTCATATATTTTCTATCTTGTTAAGTTAATTGTTGTCTAAAATCTTGATTTTACTAAATGGATTTCAACAATTTTATTGATAGGCAAAACCTAACAAGACAAAAAAGTGAGACAAACAAAGGGTTGAGCACGTTTTCGAACGCCAGAAAAAAGAAAAAAAAGAGCCCTTACAAAGCCTTACTTTCCCTTGATTAACCTTACTTAGCCGAGCTAGCCTGCGTAAATAAACCCTGTAATCTTCACCTCACTAATAATTAGAAATCCCGTTTTAGGAAGTTTATGCAACACGACAACAACATGTACGCGTATATTTACGCAGGTAACGACGGCACAGAAAACACACTCATCGCCACTATCGATAATCAAGAAAAACCGCTGATATCAAGCTGCGTTGATGAGATAAAACGCATGTCATGCTTAGCCATTGATTTAGCAGCAAAACACGACCTAAAAGTGAAGCTGGTGAAATATCAAAGAGAACAAGAGATCGACTTCGGCCTATTCGTTAAATAGTGAATCCGACACTGATTTGGTTAATCTCTAACTGGCAGCCATAGTAGCATTAGCAAGCGCAATAGCCGTGAATGGCTGCCGAATTCGACCTGACAAGCCTAACGGGTAAAGGCTATAATGATCAGACGGCGCCCTTGCCGATTTTCATTGTCCAAATACGGTTTACTATGTCTTCCCAAACCCCACCTAAAACGTATCTAACGAATTCCTTATCTAAGTTAAAAAGCTACTTTAGTGAGTTATTGGATTTCCAATCACGCATTTGGGTGGTTCATATCTTTGAAGACTCTATTACCGATCAGTCGTTTGTGATTAATGAAGATGGCTTTAAAGAACCGCTAGAGTGGATGAAAAAACGTGATTACCAAGCGAGAATGCTTGATCGTGTTGATAAGATGAAAATCTCACAGGTGATTGAGATTCAGTTCGAAGACAAAATGCATCGCTTGATGCGAGTGAAGTAGCTTTATTGTTTGGGCGTTCACGAAAAGCCCTTGCTAGAAATCAAGTATAAAAAGGCCAGCGCTCGCTGACCTTCTCTCATTGATTACAAACCACCATCTAACGCGCACAATACTCATGCCACAGGCGCACCGCTTTCTGGTATGCCTCAGTTTTATCGTGCGTTTCTGCAAAGAGAATGGCTGTCATGCTGTCGACAACGGTATTCGCCATTAGCGCCATATCTTCAGCCGATGTGCCAAGTACACATTGACTAGGAAGTGGCAGCTCTAGGTTCATCATCTCTTCCCAGTAGAACGATTCGACTTTGTCAGGAGAGCTCATCCATACCGTTTGGCTAACTTTAGGATTATATTCCGACTCACCGTTCATCCCTTTGAATGAAATCACCGAGTGGGATTTATTTCCGATAACATGCTCAACTTCCGCATGAAGTTGTGGAAAGCCAGGATGGAAACTGCCACGCAGACCTAAACGGCCACCACCAGGATTCAATGCTCGAACTACCGTGTTAATTGGCGTTCTCAAACCGTAGCGGTGTTTCCAACCAATCATGGTTTGTGCTTCGGGCGCAAAGTTAGCTAGCGGTAAATAAGCAATGCCGTCTTGTTCAAGAATCGACTTAGCATGTTCAGGGCTCTCAGCACTTTGCACACCGACATCTTGCAAATGGCTTTCAACGTGCGTCCTACCGCTCGGCTTATCCATATAGCCATGCATTAACACTTTATAGCCATTGTCAGCTAAGATTTTTGCCGCCAACAAGTTCCAAGGCTTGCCACTGGCGTTATCGTTACGCTTACCTGCATAACACGGCCAATCAATATCAGCGCCTAAATCTGGCACTCGAGATTGAAACGCTTTTACAAAGCCAGCGATCTCTTCATTGGTTTCATTCTGCACACGAATCAACATCAGTAGCATTGCCATTTGGTCGTCACCGACTTCTCCGCTTAAATACTCATCCATGATGCGGTAGGCTTGTTCGAACGATAAAGGCTTACGCCCTCTTTCTCCTCGTCCAACTGTACGAATACACTCTAAAATACTACTCATTGATTGTTTATTCTCTTCCGTTGATATCAATAAAATTCGAATACACTTTCGATTCTATGATACCCACCGTGCATTGCAAAGCGATTCAGTTGCTCTCGACCGAATTACCAATACGCAGATTGGTGTTCTAAAAGTAAACTTACTGGTGTAAAATTAGCGTATGTAATGCTAACCGCGACATATTGAGTAGTATCCCGATGACTGTAAAAAAAACGCTGAGCCAAAGAAAACGTGAATCGATCGTTGCCGCTGCTATCGCAGAGTTTACTGAGCATGGCTACAAGGCCACCAGCATGGATAAAATATCGAGTCGCGCAGAAGTATCAAAGCGTACCGTATACAATCACTTTGCCAGCAAAGAACTGCTTTTAGATGAGATTCTAGACAGCATTTGGAGCAAAACTCTGGCCGCAACGCATTTCCCATATCAAGCAGAACTGCCACTTGAAGAACAGCTTTCCTCGATAGCCAATCAAGAGCTTGAGTTACTTGAGTCTGAAGGCTTCATCGACCTGTCACGCGTTTTGTTCTCAGAGTATTTCCATAACGCAGAACTGGCGCATCAAGCGATGGAAAAATATTCCCAAGCAGAAAGTGGACTTACAACCTGGATTAAAGCCGCGTTGGCAGACGGTCGTTTAGTAGAACTAGACCCACAATTCGCCTCCACGCAGTTCATTGGTCTGCTTAAGTCTTTTGCGTTTTGGCCGCAAATCATTGGTCATGTGCCGTCACCGGATGCTGCGCACAAACAAGTGATCATTACTTCAAGTGTCGAGATGTTCCTTAAACAATATCAGGCGTGATTTTGGTGGTTGATGAGAATTCAACCACAATAAAACCATCACTAGTATCTGCTGTTATTTTCCCTATACTGCAACCCACTTTCGTCATTACGACTCAGTAAAACTTCAACTTTAGGTAACCCTATGATTACTTTCACCACCAACTTTGGCGATATCGAGATTGAACTGAACCTTGAAAAAGCGCCAGTAACGTCGAAAAACTTCCTTAAATACTGCCAAGACGGTTTCTACGAAGGCACGACATTTCACCGTGTTATTGAAGGTTTCATGATTCAAGGTGGTGGTCACACTATCGACATGACAGAAAAACCAACTCGTGCCCCAATCGTCAACGAAGCAAACCGTGGCTTGAAGAATGTGATTGGTTCTGTGGCAATGGCTCGGACTGATGCACCACATTCTGCAACGGCGCAGTTCTTCATCAACCTTGATGACAACGATTTCCTAGATCACACCTCAACAACCAATGCTGGCTGGGGTTACGCGGTATTCGGTAAGGTTTCAGCAGGTATGGATGTGGTAAACAAAATTGCGAAAGCACCAACAACCATTCGCTGGGGACACGAAGATGTGCCTTGCGAAGATATTGTGATTACAAAAGTCACTATTCGCGACTAATTCATTCACGTCCTTTCCCGCCCCTAGTGCATTCGAATTGATGGCATAAAGAAAAGAAGGCTGTGCGATAGGACTATGGTGGTAAGGGTTCGACTTTACCACCTGTATTCAAAGCTCGTTGTTAGAATAGTTACCAGCGAGAACGATAAGTACGGTGACACCCTTTGCACGTCTTATTCGCAGAATTTAACCCTTGCTCTGCACTCGACAAGTCTTGTTCAACACTCGCCTGATAAAGCTCAGAAAAGCACTTGAAGAACAACCCACACTCGGCCTTGCGCCGAGTGTTTTATTTTCGTCTCGACGATTTGATATAGCAAAATAGTGAAGCAATGATCACCGCCCCACCGAGCAACTTCTGCATCTCTACACTTTCGCCAAGCACACTCACACTTAACAGCAGCGTCCACACAGGCTCAAGAATCATGATCAATGCCGCCACTTCCATGTTCACGGAGTGCTGACCGACCGTTTGCAGCAAGTAACGAATAGACGTTGCGATCACCGCAGAGACAATAAACCAGAAGACTAAGGTTTTGGTGATTTCGAACTCCGGCTGAGCAGTCAGAGAAGCAAAGGCTAAACCACTCACACCCACTACAAACAGCTGCACACAAATTGATGCGATAGGCTTGATATTGGTAATCACACGCTTGTTCATCACAAAGTGAACAGACAACAACATCGATGCTAACAAGAAGTAAACCTGACTCTGCTCAACATGCCAGCCGTTGCCCAAAGTCAGCAGTAGCATGCCGATAATCGCGATAGGGAAAGACATCCAAAACGCACGATTAGGCTTAACTCGAAAAAAAATCCAAGACACAAACGGTGCAATGATCATGGCTAAGCTCATGATGAATGCCCCTTCCGACAAGCTTTCTGTCACCGATACTGCAAACACCCATACCTGCAATGAAGCAGACAGCAGCAAACCCACTCCGCAAAGAGAAAGAACCTGCTTAAGCGAAAGCTTACGAATGTGATGAATACAAAACGGTAGAAGAATCAAACTCGCGACGAGGAATCGCACACCAATGAACACTGGCCCCGGCATTTCTAATACCACCAGCTTAGATGCAATCCATCCAATCCCAGCTAACAGGGTAGCAAATAGGAGGTAAAGCTCTCCGCGCATCGCTTTCATCATTTTACTTGGTCCAATAACAAAAAAAGCAACCCGACTCTGCAAGGTTGCTTTTTATAAACATTCAACAGGATCAAGATACTATCTCAATACTCTGCTTCAGGCAGCTGTTTTTAGCCTGCGTATTCTGGGTAATCCGTTAAACCTTTTTCAGCACCACCGAACAATGTGTTTGGATCGTGCGCTGCAAGTGGGTAACCATTTTGAATACGAGCTGGTAAATCTGGGTTCGCAACGAATGGACGACCAAAACCAACCATGTCAGTTACGCCTTCAGTAACGGCTTTTTCGCCACGCTCGCTATCGTATTTACCCGCATAAATAAGGACACCCTCGTAGGCTTCACGAACTGCTGCTTTAAATGCTTTTGGCGTTTCAGGTGCATCGTCCCAGTCAACTTCTGCAATGTGTAGGTAAACAATTTTGTATAGGTTAAGTAGTGCTGCCGCCGCTGTGTAAGTCTCTACTGGTGTAGCGTCAACCGTACCATTCAACGATGTGAACGGAGCAAGGCGTACACCAACACGGTCAGCACCAATCGCTTCAACCATAGCTTCAACCACTTCGCCTAGGAAACGTAAACGGTTTTCAATTGAACCACCGTATTCGTCAGTGCGGTTGTTTGCTTCAGAATCGATGAATTGGTTGATTAAGTAACCATTCGCTGCGTGAAGTTCGATACCATCAAAGCCTGCTTCAACCGCATTCAAAGCCGCTTGGCGATACTGTTCAACCACCTCTTTGATGTCTTGTTTCGTCATTTCACGAGGTTCAACCACATCAACAAAGCCCGGTTCATCAGTACCGTTATCGATGAATACCTTTACGTTTTGTGCTTTAAGTGCAGAAGACGAGATTGGCTGTTCACCACCAATGTTGTCTGGGTGTGTTACACGGCCTACATGCCAAAGTTGAGCGAAGATAACGCCCTCTTTTTCATGTACGGCATCAGTCACTTTTTTCCAACCAGCGATCTGCTCATCAGAATAGATACCCGGAGTCCAAGCATAGCCTTGACCCATAGGTGAAATTTGTGTGCCTTCAGCAATAATCAAACCTGCAGAAGCACGCTGAGCGTAGTAAGCCGCCATCATATCGTTTGCTGAATTACCAGGTTGCGTTGCGCGAGAACGCGTCATCGGTGGCATAACAATACGGTTTTTAAGCTCGATATTACCAAGTTGAATTGGTTGAAATAGTGCGTTTGTCATTGTTATATCCTCGATTAACCTAGTTGAATCAGTTCGATTTGGTAGCCGTCTGGGTCAGTAATAAAAGCGATATGAGTTGAGCCGCCTTTCACTGGACCCGCTTCGCGAGTGACGTTGCCACCTAGCGATTTGATTTTGTCACATGCTGCGTAAATATCTTCTACACCCAATGCCAGATGACCAAACGCGCTGCCCATCTCGTACTCATTCGTATCCCAGTTGTACGTTAGCTCGATAGTCGTGCCGCCTTGCTCGTAGCCAACAAAAACCAATGTGTAGCGGTAGTCTTTGTTTTCATGGCGTTCAAGTTCCTTCATTCCCAATACCTTGGTATAGAACTCGATAGACTTGTCTAAATCAGTAACTCGGATCATTGTGTGTAGGAATTTCATATTTCGCCCTTGATACTTTAATCTCAGCCTCGTTCAGAAGCTAAGTAATGTTCGTTTAGGTTGACCTTGAGGCCACCTACTTCTCTGTTGCTAGGTATATTACTGAACACACACAAATCAGTGAAATTATTAAATATTCTCATTTTAATAATTTTTTGTTATTAACATATTGTCTAGTACCAACTAAGCGACACAAAAAAGGGAAGCCAATACTCCCCTTAGATTTAGACTCTCAATTAAAATCGCAACCGCCTATCTTTAAGCGCCTTCGACATTGAATCTGATGTATTGATGACTTGTTCTCTGAACCATTTATGAGCGGGGTCGCTGTTCTGCTTCTTCAACCAAATCAGGTAATGAGATATCGGCTGATATTCAAAGGGCGGCTTGAACAGCTGCAAACTTAACTTTTCTTGGAACTGCACGGCCATAGATAAAGGCACGACAGTGATGTAATCGGATTGGCTACACAGCAAAATATTACTGAACAGCGAGCGCCCGTGAAACACGATTTTACGCTGGGACAGATCCAAAGAAGTGTAGTGATTCAAACTGCGAACTTTACGTCGTGTTCTGTCTAATACAGCATGCTTTTCACTTAGGAACTGAGCTTCGCTGATTTCACCTTGAATCCGTGGATGATCAGCTCGACACACGATCACAAACTCGCCTTCATAAAGTGTTTCACTGACGATACTTGGGTGTTCAGGCACCACAATATCGATCATCGCATCGAACTCTTGAGTCAAAAGATCTTCATAAATGCGCTCATCACTGTCTGGTTGATCAAAGACTTCCAGCGACAAGTTTTGATTAGGAAGCGCCGCGAAACTATTGAGAAGTACCCACTGTAAGTGCTCAGGTGCAGAAATAACAAACTTACGCTCAGAGGATTGCTCATCAAAATTAGCCATCGACTGAAACACGCCATTGAGTTCATTGATCGGCGCTTTAATTTGTTCATACAAGCTTTGCGCATAAGACGTAGGCGCAACACCTCTTCCTTTGCGAACAAAAAGCTCTTGGCCAATCTCTTTCTTTAGACGAGTTAACGCGGTGCTGATGGTCGATTGATTGGTACTGAGTTGATCCGCAGCTTTACTCAAACTGCCCTGCTCCATCACCGCTGAAAACACAGCCAATAAGTTAAAATTCGGAATGTCATTACTCATGATTCAGTGCTCATTTGGCGATAGATTTAATTATCTTATCGTAAAAGCGATAGAATGAAACAACGGATGCTCATTGAGAAAACAAAACTGAGAAGGAAGCATCATATGGTAAAGAGCAAAAATGTCAGAACAACTCACTCTTTCGAATAGCTGCCACATTCGCCAGATTGGAATCTAAATCTCTTCGCTGTGCCAGTAACGCTTAATCCACCCAAACTCACCCTAGACTGGTCGGAGTATTCAATATTTCCGTCCTGCCTTATTGATACTTTTATAGCCACTTCTATGATCCAGGCTAATTAAATAGACATATTTTATAAGCCGAGTTTGAGCCTGTTCAAATAAACCCACCTCACGTTTAAGCAACCACTCAATTCATCGTAATTACGATAATTCAATATCGCAATAATGCGTAGATAGCACCAGTTACACTTCCTATTATTTCGCCAACAAATCAATTCTTAACCTAAACAGAAAACCTAAAAATGTGTAGATGATGGTGTTGCACACATCACGGAAGACGGCCTTAAAACCCAATGCAGCAAACGAACCTATCAATGGTAGACGTTACTTAAGAATGATTTCGCCAGGTGTTTTTAACACTCTATTCGCGAGAATGCGTTGTCTACGTGGTCAAAGCGATTTTTAATTGTCATCTAGTACTTTTGACTCAGTAGGTCTATACGGTTACGTGAGTTCAACACCTCTTTCAGATGTCTTCTAAAAGTCTTGTACCAAGGCTGCACTTTCTCTCTCCTTATTTAGGTTGAGATATGAACTTTATAAAAATCGTTTTCCAGAAAATCTGGGCCGTTGTGATGGTCTTGATTAAATTCTGCCTGTTTATGGCAGTGATGTTTGCGGGAGCATGGGCTCTTGCACCATTAGGCACAATCCATTCTAAAGACATCGACATGTCTCAATTCAACAATCATCCCAATGAAATGATGATGAACTTCTTCCAGATGGAGTCCTTCTCTGGTTACTTGTTCTCAGTGACCATTGCTGTGGTTTTAGCCGGTGTTTACGGCATGTGGCAGTTGCATGAACTGGGTGTGCATAAAGCAAAAGAGCACAAAAGCGCTCACGTTCAAATCGTGTTTGCACTGTCACTTTGCGGACTCTTCATCAGCAAAACATTCTGGGTTATCGCATTGGTTATCGCATTGGCGAACTGGAAACATATTGGTCAATCACTGAGTGATGTGATTCGCCGTGGTGTTCAGCCTAAACAAGACGCGACCAATACAGAGACAGCCGCAGTCCACGTATCACCTGAACAACCGGTAACAGAGCCGTCTTCAGTAGAGCAATCTTCAAAAGAACAGGCTTCAGAAGAAAAGACTCCAACAACACCATCCGCTACAGAAAAAGAGGTCGCATAATGAAAGAGATGATGATTCCATACATCCTAATTGTATGGTCACTGTTCGCGACAGGCGCACTTAAGAAGAACTTCAAGAACTACACATGGGCTGCCATTGGCGGCGTAACGATTCTTGCGGTATTAGCGGTTATCTCTCGCTTGTGGGCACCCGTTGATCTAACCAACTCAACCACAGTGAAAGCACCACACGCGGTAATGTCACCGATCTTTGGCCAGCAGATCGACCAAGTGCTTGTTGAACACAACCAAATGGTTAAAGAAGGCGACGTAATTTACACACTCGTCGACATTGACTCAGCCGCAGACAAAGCAAAGATCGAATCTTCAATTGTTCAGAAAGAAGAAGAGATCAAGCAAATGAATCGCGACTTAGAGCGTGCTGAAACGTCACCTGAAATTTTCAATATGCGTGACGTAGAAAAGTACGACTCTGATCTTCGAGTGCTGCATGCTGAACTGGTGTCGTTAAAAGCCGATTTACAAAAAGTAAATTGGGCGCAAGAGAAAAAGACCATTAGAGCTGAGTTTGATGGTCAGGTATCGATAGTGAATATTGCTGAAGGTTCTGTCATGGGTAACATGCACCTCTACAACACCAGCAAAAAGTTTCTTGAGATGCGTATTTCAGACCAAACTTATGGCTATGTTCAAGTAGGAGACTTCGCTGAGTTCTTCGTTGATGCATACCCAGGCCACGTGTTCCGAGCAAAAGTACACAGCTTTAATGCCGGTACCGGTGAGTCGAGTATTTCTCCACTTCAGGGGCCACAAAGCGTCGGTCAACACGTGGTAAGAAACGGCAATGGTTTAGGTCGTACTATCGTACTTGAGATCATTGAACCAGAAGGTTACAACATCCCTATTGGTTCAACTGGCGCGGCTTGGATCTCGGCAGAGAAACCACATCCGTTCTGGGGCTTCATTGATGTAATCGGCGCAGCAACAGTTCGCCTACAATCTTACAAGTCATACCTAGGTGCTTGGTAAACGATTAAGCTCTTGGTAAACGATTAGCTCTTGATAAGCAATTAAGTATTCAATGATTTGGCTGTTATTCACTCGTATCACAGCCACTCATGAACTAGCGACTAATTGTAAAACAAATGCCCTGAATTTCAGGGCATTTTTGTATCTGTTGCAAGCTCACTTACTAATTGATTTAGATCAAAATTAATCGCCAATACAATCGTTTATCAAACAAATCATCGAAAAAACGATAGATTGAAATATTATTAGCGCGTAGATAGCGACCTCCCCCACCTCTATCATTTGGCTCAAGAAATCCAATTCCTGTATCCAAATATAAGGTCACTACCATGACTAATACATTCAAAAAAATGGCGCTTCCTGTTGCTATTGCGAGCACTCTACTTGCTTCTGGTTTTGCATCTGCAACGCCAACTGTAGAAGCAACATCAACGGTAGGCCAAGAGCTTCAAACCGCAAATGCAGGTCAATACCAAAACATCGATCTTGATGCGCGCTACAAAAGTGAGGTTCTATTCGAACACGAATCAAACATGTTCTGGGGCAAAGGCGAACGTATCCAAGTGCTTTCAAAAACGGGCGATTCACTGGCTTTCACAGAAGAGTCTGATCACGTACACCCAATCCTAACCAAGCACGGTCGTAAAATGGACCAAGCGATCATCAAAGTTGATGACAATATTTATCTTGGTTACGGCTTCGGTCTAGACACTCCTGTCATGATCGAAGGTACGGACGGCATCATCATTGTTGATCCAGGCGAGTCGGTAGAAATGGCTCAATCGGTTAAAGAACAGTTCCGTCAAATCACAGACAAGCCGGTTAAAGCCATCATCTATTCTCACAACCACATCGACCACATCTCTGGTGTGCGTGCATGGGTGACTGATGAAGAAGTAGCATCAGGCGAAGTAAAAATCATCGCTGAAGAAGGCCTAACCGCAGCAGTGGCTAACTGGTCTTCAAACCTAGGTACACTGTTTGGTCACCGCACATCTTACACGGGTGCAAAACACGTTGAAGAAGGCGAACACGGCACAGTAAACGATGGCCTTGGCCCTCGCTTCATGCAAGGTGATATCTCGTTCATTGAGCCTAATATGCTCGTTGAAAAAAATGGCACATTAGACATCACAATCTCTGGTGTTCACATGCAGATCGTAAACGTGCCATCAGAAACTAAAGATGAAATCGTGGTTTACCTTCCAGAACAAAAAATCCTGCACGCAGCAGAGGTTCTACAAGGCGAAAACTTCCCGAACCTACACACGATTCGTGGTACGAAATTCCGTGACCCATCAATGTGGTTCAAGGGCATCGACGTTATGCGTCAATTCGATACAGAAATCATGATCAACTCGCATGGTCGTCCTGTTGAAGGCAAAGAAGCGGTAGCGGATGTACTAACGGCCTACCGTGATGCAATCCAATACACACACGACCAAACGATTCGTCACATGAACAAGGGTCTAACACCTGACGAACTTGTTGAAGTCGTTAAGCTGCCTAAACACCTTGCCGACCACCCTTGGTTAGGTGAGCACTACGGTACTGTTGCACACGCTGTTCGCCAAATTTACGTAGGCTACAACGGTTTCTTCGAAGCCGATCCGTGGCAGCTAGAGCCAATGGCTTACGAGCAACGTGCTAAAGCGTTCGTAGAAATCATGGGCGGTCGTGACAACATCATCGACACAGCGAAAGCCGCGATCAAAGCAGAAAACTACACATTCGCTGCAGAGATTCTTTCTTACCCAATCACGGTAAACAAAGACGACATGGAAGCTCGCGCACTGAAAGCACAAGCTTACAAAGCATGGTCTGCAGACCAAGTGAACATCAACTGGCGTAACTGGGCATTAAATGCCGCTGCTGAGCTAGAAGGTACTCGCGATTTCTCTAACATGATCAGCTTTGCTTCTGTAGACGTTCTAACAGCCCTACCAAGTAAGCAGATCTTCGACATGATGACGTCGACTCTCATTGCAGAAAGCACGTTAGATGTAAACATGGCGCTAACGTACAACTTCTCTGATACGAATGAGTCATTTACTATCGAAGTTCGTAACGGTATTGCACAGCTTCATGAAACAGCCGTAGAAGGCGCAGATGTTCAAATCAACACTTCTCGTCAAGTGCTGAACCAAATCCTGATGGCTGGCCCTAATGCTCAGCAAGTGATTGGTAAGAACATGCAGTCTGGTGAATTCAAGTTCTCGAATGGCGATATCAAAGGCTTCGGTCTCTTCATGAGCTACTTCGACAAGCCTCTTTCTCCTGAAGAACTGATGCTTATCGTTCGTTAATTGGATATACACCAATTAAAGGCCTGCTAAGGATGGCGAGCCGATAACTTAGGGACCCATTGTGGTCCCTTTATCGTTTATTTATTGGTACAGTTCGCAGCCCTCACTCAACGATCTAGGTCTATTGTTGAAGTAAGGAAACTGCCCTACTTCGTTTAAGGTTCACACATGCTAAAACGTTTTGTTCTATTGCTTTCACTCAGTTCTTCTCTGGTATTCGCTTGCGGCTTACACCAAGAAACCGGGTTTAGTTTGGTGACCGAACCGGGCTCACTCGAAGTATTTGGTAACATCATTCATGCTCGACAAGATGACGAGTTTGGAAACCTAGACAAACCGGATCATTTCAAACTGTTTGCGATAAAATCAGCCCTCGCAAAGGCGCATCCGAGCAAGGTTGAGTTCAACTTATTTGAAGCGATTAAAGGTCACTACAGCCAAATCAGCATTGAAAAAGGCGTGAACGTTTCAGGAAGAGACACTTTGCCGACAGAAAGCGATTTATTGCTTATTACAGAGCTCGATGTTTTCGATGCATTGGCGAACGGAACGATCTCTTGGGATCAAGCGACACTGAATGGCTTAGTGGTAATCAATGGCCCTCAAGACAAACGAGAGCAACTTGAAGATTGGTTTAGTGATATTTTCGAGGGGCTGTAGTTCTCAGCTGAACGGCAATATAGATGACAAGATAAACAGACAATCAGATAAAAGGTCGTTAAACCCTCGGATTTAAAAACATTGAGGGTTCAACGACAAAACTAAATCAAAAAAGCGTAGGCAACGGAATCAGTTCCAGTCCAAGTACGCCGCTGATGCTCATCACCACCAGCAGAGAGACCTTGAAGACTGTCTTTGACCACTGGATGTAGTTAAGACAATCAACCTTACGGAACGTCACTTTGGTCCACATAAAGCAAACGGCTGCCGACACGGCTAGGTATTCATAACCCGCCTCTCCGAGTAAAAATAACCCCAGAGCAACCGCACCAAACGCCACGACATACGCTTTCATGTGTTGATGCGCTTTATCAACGCCCTCTTTCACAGGTAAAACAGGAATGCCTGCATCGCGGTAATCTTGAATGCGGAACATCGCAATCGCATACGAGTGTGGCATTTGCCATAAGCAGAACATGATGAACAGAAGAACTGCTTCTAAGCTCAAGTAATTCGTCACACCAAGGTAACCAACTAATGGCGGAACTGCACCAGAGATACTGCCAACTAAGGTGCCGTACACCGATGTACGCTTGTACCACATGGTGTAGAAAAAGACGTAAAACACATAGCCAAGCAACACCATGACCGCAGAGATCGGATTAGCGAACTGAAACAGCAGCGCCGTGCCTGCCAACAACATAACTAACGCATAGATAAATGCGACGTCTGTGTTGATATTGCCCTGAACCAATTCACGGTTCTGGGTACGTTTCATTTTCTGGTCGATATCTCGATCAAAGATGTTGTTCACCACGCAACCTGATGCAATCACAAGCCCTACACCCGCTAAAGTCGTCAGTAACAACATCGCACTGGCTGGTTCTGTTTTTGCGGCGAGAAAGAACCCCGTCGCAACAGAAATCAGGTTGCCGAAAATGATGCCCGGTTTGGTAATAGACAAATATTTTTTCAGCATACCTTGGCCTACAACTTCATGTTGACGTTCATGTTGTAGATGATCCATACCGAGCCAGCGATAAGAATCAATACAACAATGGCAGTAAACATCAGTGACACTAAGTTCCAACGCCCATCGGAAGATTTCGCTTCCATATGCAAGAAGTACTTAAAGTGCACAAAGATTTGCACCAGCGCACAACCGAACAAGATCACGTAAGTTTCCGTGCTTGGTAGCGCATGTGACCACACAATGTAGAACGGAATAATGGTCAGAATCAGTGACGCAATAAAGCCTTTCACGTAATCCGTTGCACCGCTGTCTAGATGCTGTTCCATTACATCACCCCCATTAAGTACACGATGGTAAATACGCAAATCCAAACGATATCAAGGAAATGCCAGAACAGGCTTAAGCACTGGAAACGCATCGACATGTTGTCGTTCAAGCCTTTGGTTGAAAGCTGGTGATACGCCACCGCCATCCAAATCAGACCGAACGTTACGTGCAAACCGTGTGTGCCAACCAAGGTAAAGAACGCAGAAAGAAATGCGCTTTCTTGAGGGCCATAGCCTTCTGCAATCAAGTGATGGAACTCATACACTTCCATACAGATAAAGGCTAAACCCAATACGAAAGTGACTTTTATCCATCGCTTCAGTCCGGTAACGTCTTTGCGCTTCATCGCAATCATGCCAAAGCCAAAGGTGATACTACTGAACAACAGCATCATGGTTTCGACAAACACGAACGGCAGTTCAAAGATATCTTTGCCTGTAGGCCCTGCGATAGATCCACTCTCAAGCACGGCATAAGTCGCGAAAAGCGTGGCAAACAGGACACAGTCACTCATCAAGTAAACCCAGAAGCCAAACAACTTATTGCCCGCAGCTTCGTGGTGATGATCATGCGAGTGTGCAAGATCATAAGTGTGTGACGGAGTATTAGCTTGCATACGTCGTCTCCAAGTCATCTTTATTGTCGTTGTTATCACTATCAGCATCACTGTCAGCGCTGTTACCACGACCAGAATGATCGCCTTTCACTGACTGTTTTTTCGCTTCTGCAAGCTGCGCACGTCGAGCCGCTTCAATCGCTTTGATCTCTTCAACTTCCACGTAGTAGTCCACATCGTCGTTGTAGCTGTGTTGAATACACGTCACCACGATGCCCACTAAGCTTGCAGCCGCTAGCCACCAGATGTACCAGATCATTGCGAAGCCAAATGCCAACGCCCATGCAGACACATAAATGCCTGTCGGTGTGTTCTTCGGCATGTGAATACGTTCGTATTCTTCTTCCTGAGTTGGATCAAACTCGCCACTTTGCTTTTGATACCAGAACGAATCGATCTCATCGCCCTTAGGCAGTTTTGCAAAGTTATAGAACGGCGGTGGTGAAGACGTTGCCCATTCAAAGGTACGTCCGCCCCACGGGTCACCAGTTAGATCTCGGTTTTGGTCTCGGTCACGAACACTCACGTAAATCTGAACGAACTGACACACCACACCCATCGCAATCACGCCCGTACCTGCAGCCGCAACCGCCAGTAGTGGGAAGAACTCAGGGTTGATGTCTTGGCTCAAACGACGCGTCATGCCCATAAAGCCCAGAGCGTAAAGCGGCAAGAACGCCATCAAGAAACCGATGATCCAGCAGTAGAATGCGCGTTTGCCCCAAAGCTCGTTCAGAGTGAAACCAGTCGCTTTCGGGAACCAGTAACCAATCGCAGCAAAACAACCGAAGACAACACCACCGATGATTACGTTGTGGAAGTGAGCAATCAGGAACACTGAGTTATGCAGAATGAAATCTGCGCCCGGTACTGCCATCAATACGCCCGTCATACCACCTACAGTAAAGGTGATTAGGAAGCCCACTGTCCACATCATTGGCGTGGTGAAGCGGATACGACCTTTGTACATGGTGAATAGCCAGTTGAAGATCTTAACCCCGGTTGGGATAGAGATAATCATGGTCGCGATGCCGAAGAAGGCATTCACGTTAGCGCCAGAACCCATGGTGAAGAAGTGATGCAGCCAAACCACAAACGCTAAAATAGTGATAGCCACCGTTGCCCATACCAGTGAGGTATAACCAAACAATTTTTTGCGAGAGAAGGTTGCAGTCACTTCAGAGAACACACCAAAGATCGGCAAGATTAGGATGTACACCTCAGGGTGTCCCCATGCCCAAATCAGGTTCACATACATCATCACGTTGCCACCAAGGTCATTGGTGAAAAAGTGCGTGCCGATGTATCTATCCAAAGTCAGTAACGCGATGGTGACCGTTAGGATTGGGAAAGAGATGATGATCAGGATGTTGGCACACAGAGACGCCCACGTGAATACTGGCATCTTCATCATTGGCATAGACGGAGTACGCATGCGCAAAATAGTCGCGAAGAAGTTCACACCCGTTAACGTGGTACCCACACCGGATATTTGCAGCGCCCATATCCAATAATCGACCCCGACTCCCGGACTTGCCTCAATGCCAGAAAGCGGCGGATACGCCAACCAACCCGTACGACCAAATTCACCTAAGCCCAGTGACATGTTGGTTAGGATAATACCCACTACAAACAGCCAGAAGCTCAGGTTATTGAGGTAAGGAAACGCAACATCACGAGCACCAATTTGCAGCGGCACAATGATGTTCATCAGGCCGATAACCAAAGGCATCGCGACGAAGAAAATCATGATCACGCCGTGAGCCGTGAAGATCTGGTCATAGTGATGTGGCGGTAAATAGCCGGTCTCACCCGCTGCAGAAAGCAATTGCTGACTACGCATCATGACGGCATCGGCAAAGCCACGAACTAACATCACCATCGCGACTGCAATGTACATGAAGCCTAGTTTTTTGTGGTCTACAGAAGTAAACCATTCATTCCAAAGGTATTGCCACTTACCGGCTTTGGTTACCGCATACACCACTAACCCCCCCACTAAAGCGATCATGGTTAACGTGAACAAAATAATGGGTTCGTGGTAGGGAATTGAGTCTAGAGTTAATCTTCCAAACATGACGATTATCCTTGGGTTTCCGGCAAACAGTTCATTGAGCCAGGGTGCTGGGTCACAACATCAGTGAATAAAAATGGTGGGATACTGGAGAACAGAGTCACAGGTTCAGCCACACTCGGCGCAGCCAAAGAACGGAATTGCTCCCAGTCTTCAATACGGTCCGGGCTTGCTTTCACTTTTTCCACCCAGTTTAGAAACGCCACTTGATCAGGCATGGCTGATGCGGTGAATTTCATTTGAGAGAACCCTTTACCACTGTAGTTCGATGCAAAACCTTTGAAGTCACCTTCATGATTAGCAATCAAGTTCAGCTTGGTCACCATTCCCGGCATCGCATAAATCTGCGAACCAAGACGCGGGATAAAGAACGCGTTCATGATGTTGTCTGAAGTCAGCTTAAACGTCACCGGAACATCTTTCGGGAACGCAACATAGTTAACCGTCGCAATGTTTTGCTCCGGATAGATGAACAGCCATTTCCAGTCCAGAGAGACCACTTCGATCACCATAGGCTTAACGTCACTCACCAGAGGCTTGGAAGGCTCTAATTCGTGTGTTGTTCGCCAAGTGATGGTGGCTAGAATCGCGATGATGATGATTGGAATCGTCCATACCACCACTTCAATCTTGGTTGAGTGTGCCCAGTCAGGTGCATACTCTTCCGTGGTATTGCTCTCGCGGTATCGGTAAGCAAAGTAGATGGTCATCAGAATCACTGGGATGACGACAATCAACATCAGCAACAGAGCCGTGATAATCAGCTCTTTTTCCTGAACGCCAACGCTACCTTTTGGGTCGAGCAATGCGGAGTTACATCCTTCGAGCATCAGAACGGTTCCCAGCAAACCAATCTTCGACAAATTTGTCCTCGATAAAATGCGTTTATATCTTGAAGCTTCCATTAACTTTCTCGATGGTTATCCAGCCTCAGAACGAACGTCTGAGTACTGGTTGTCATGATCATTAGAATATTTATGTGTTGAGCATGTGAAACGCCGCATCTCAAAAAGCAATGCAATAAGGTTCGTTACTGCTGGGTTAAAACCACGCAGAAAACATGACTTAATTATTACACTTTGAAATACATTGTTACATTCGGCGCATTATGAAGAGTTGAAATTGAAAGCTCACCAAACAAACTTGGAAACTAACCTTCCATTTATGAAGACGAAAACTAAGAAGCAGTAAGCGATTAAGACACACATCAATAGCGTGCTACACAGATGGAGCCAGTACTGACAAGGGATTTAGAAAAAGTAGATAAACACTCGCTCACCACCAAAGCTCGGGGCAAGTTCAAGGTACATTAGAAAGAGCGAATAAATAGAAGTGTGACGCCCGTCAAAATTGTGAATTCACATACCATTTACAAGGTATTCACTGGTTAGATTATTCAAAACACCCACTCATTCACCAACAAGATAATCAAGCATTCATCTATGCACTAATGTAACGAATTGAAAGAATATAATGACTAACAGAAAGGATAATTTGACTAATTGAGGGCGTAATAGCGGTGAAAAGCACAACAAAAAGGTAGGAATTGGGATGAATTTATCGAGAATAACCACACCATAATCGAGCCAGATACGGCTCGATTATGGGCAATTAAAGAGTAGCCAAATTGAAGAGACGTTAAATTGAAAAACAGTTATGCCGCTTGAGTAGTCATGGATTTTCGCTGATTTCGAGTCATCAAATGATAAACCACAGGTACAAAGTAGAACGAGATAAGGGTGGTTAATACGGTACCGCCCACAATCGCGACCGCAAATGGAGGCCAGAAGCCACCACCAGCAATGATCAGTGGCATAAAGCCGCCCACGGTTGTAATCGTGGTTGAGCTGATATGACGAGTACACGACATAACAGCATCAACGACTGCATCAACATTCCCAGAGGAAGCCTCCTTGTCTAACTTCAATTCGGTCAGAATGACAATGGCAGCGTTAATCGCTAAGCCCGCAATCCCGAGCATCGCGATGATCACCGTAAAACCAAATGGGTAACCGAAAATCCACACCGACAACAACCCTAGCCCACCCGCCAATCCTGCTACCATGAAGATGATGCTGCTCATTCGGAACGAGTTGAATGACATCACCACCACCAGCACCATCAATACCACCACGACTGCGACATTCGAGATCAGGCTGTTGACTGAATTATCTCGTTCAGCAGATTCACCACCAAAACCAATCGTATAGCCTGATGGCATCTGATAGTTTTCTAGGCGTTTTTGGAATTCATTGAGCACGGTTTGAGGCAAGACACCCGCTTCAATGTAGCCCTCAATGGTATTCACACGCTGCCCGTTACGACGAGTAATCGCACCGCGACTGGTCGTCAATTCCAGTTCGGCCAGTGTCGATACGTTAATACCTGTCGAGTAGACATCTGAACTGATTGGCAAACGAATATTGCTTAAGTGAGCCAAGTTTTCACGCGCCTCATCTGCCACACGAACACGGATTGGTACCGACTCACTGCCTTCAATCACAGAGCCACTTTCACGACCTGTCAGCGTAGTTTGCAGCATACCTGCGAACTGGTTCAATGAAATACCATTCAGCTTTGCGGTGTCTTCATCAACCTTCAACCACACCTTCGGCGTACCTGGTTGCAGCGTTTCCCTTGTGTGCGTCACATGAGGAACACCCGCCAAAATCAATCGCACATCCTCACCAATCGCTTTCAACGTATCGAGGTTTTCACCATACACTCGCAGTTCAACGGGCGCGGTAAATGGAGGCCCTTGATTAAGCTTTCGTACCAAGATTTGTGCTTCCGGCACCTCGTTATCCAACATCTTTTGCAACTCAGGAATCAGCGCATTGGCTTGATCAAAGTTCTCTGTTTTCACCATGGCTTGCGAGAAGTACGGCGCGTTATTTTGCCTTGCTTGCAGGTTGTAATAGAAGGATGGGAAGTTTGCGCCCACGAGCCAATCGATACGCTCCACTTCAGGGTAACGATGAATGATATCGTCGATTTTTTCAGAGGTGTTTTTGGTGGCGTAAATGCTCGCTTGCGGCGGCATGTAAACCTGAATCTCAAACATGTCTCGGTCTGATGGCGGGAAGAATTGCTCAGTCAGCTGAGACATACTCCAGTAACCGGTAAACGGTACCAATAACACCAAAGCAATCGTGATGGTTGGATGCGTGACGCCAAAGCGAACAGAAGACGAAAACCAACGCGTCAAAGCCGGGATTCTCAAACCCGTCATGTACCAATGGTGCCGCCCTTTCTTATCAACGTCGCTGAGTTGTTTCGGTAATAACTTGGTCGCTAAGCCTGCGATTAAGGTGTGCGAGATGATGTAAGAGCCGATCAATGAGAAAGAAACGGTAATCGCAATACCACCGACAAATTCACCCGATGCACCCGGCATCAAGATAATCGGAGCAAACGCCAACACGGTAGTTAAGGTTGAGCCTAATAACGGCACCCATAAATGCTTCAATGCATTCATGGTCGCTTCAGCGCGCTGTTGCCCTTTCAAGCGATAAGCTTGAATGGTATCGACCATCACCACCGCGTTATCAACCATGATCCCGAGCGCCACAATTAGGCCTGTCACCGACATTTGGTTAATCGGTACACCGGTCATTTTCATGATCGACAAGGTCAATAATGAGGTTAACGGCAGAGAAATGGCGACTAAGATCGCGGCACGCACGCCTAAAGTGACAAACAGCACAATCAAAATCAGACCGAAACCGATCATCAAACTTTTGCCTAAATCGTCTAAGCGAGTCTCGGTATAACCTTGCTGATTAAACAGCACTGTCACCTTAACGTTACTTGGTAACTCTTGCTCAAATTTACCAATCAGAGCATTAGCTCGCGACGTCCAGTTATCAACTCGCAGATCAGGGTGCATTCTTGCCGCGACAATCACACCCGGCTCACCATCAACAATAGCAATCTGGTCTTGTGGGGTTTTCTCACCACGTTTCACCGAAGCAATGTCTTCCATACGGATGATGTGACCTTTGCTATCAGTGGCTATTGGCACTTGCTTAATGCGTTCAATGGAATCCAGTTCAGATTTAATTTCTAAGCCAAAGCGAGAATAAGCACTGACCAGTTCACCCGCCGAGTTCTTGGCGTCTGCCCCTTCGAGCGATTCAGCGATATTGGCGCTTGAACGCCCTAGAGCAGCGGCATCGGCCGTACGTAAACTGATTTGAATCTCTTCTTGCGGCATCCCGTATTCATCAACGAATTCAGTACCCGACAAAGTTCTTAGTCGCTTGGCGAGCTCTTTGGCATAACGGCCCAGCGTTAACCTATCAGGCTCGCCTGCACCAGACCAAGTTAGAGATGCGATGGTCGTGAAAGCATAGGTATGGTCGCTATCGAGATCAGGCGATTGAGCACCCGCAGGCAAAATGGATTCGATATCAGATAACTTGTCGCGAGCTTGGGACCAGACCGGTTCTGGCTCGGTAATGGTGTCATTAAGCTCTAGCGTAACAATTGATACGCTCGGCCTAGAGGTTGAGCTCACGAGTTTAACTTCACTCAGTTCACGCAGCTTATTCTCGATAACCTCAGTCACCAAGGTTTCTACGCGTTCGGCACTGGCGCCGGGGAAACTGGTTGTGATGTTCGCATAACGGTTGATGATTACTGGGTCTTCTGCACGTGGCAACGTCATGAACGCCGAAATACCACTCACCATCAGCAGCGCGGTCATCAAGATAAGCAGTCGAGTGTTGGAAATAGTCTCTATTATTTTCATACTATTACCTACTCAGCCGCGCTGACTGGTTTCACGATTTGGCCGGGAACTAAGCGATGTAAGCCACTGGCAATGACTTGTTCACCGTCTTCAATCGCCCCACTCACGTACGCTTGTTGATTGTTGGCAAACAACACTTGAACACTTCGGCGCTCAACTTTGTTGTCTTCACCAATCACAAAGATGTTCCACACACCGCGTAGGCCGTCAATCAAACCCGTTAATGGCACCCAGTAACCTTGCTCTTCAATCTGTTCATCAAACTTAAGATAGGCAAGTTGCCCTTCTAATACCGACGATTTTTCAGGAAACAGGTAACGCAAACCGACACTACGAGATTGAGTGTCGACCATTGCGCCGGGATTCAGTAGCTCCACGGCATAATCTGTGCGCCCAACTCGGATGCTAGGCGAAGAAAGTGAGGTGACTTTTTGCATTTGGTGAGCAGGAATACCGATGAAGGCCTCTTTGCCCTCAGAAGCGAGCAGTGTCAGAGTGGGATTACCGACATTCACCACATCTCCGAGCGAGACATAGCGGGTTGCGATGGTGCCAGAATAAGGCGCAAGCACTGTCGATTTCACTAATTTCAATTCGTTGCCTTTTACCGATGCATCGATGCGTAGCAAGTTAGCCTGCAATACGCGTTGCTCACTGGTGAGAGAATCAATCTCCGCTTCGGCACTGAAGCCTTTCGCTTTCAATGAACGTTGACGTTTAAGGTTCGCTGCCACCAAACTCAATTGAGCTTTGACTTCTTCAGCCTGCGCTTTCAGTTGGCTAGACTCGGTTTCCAAAAGTTGGGTATCCAGTCTGATCAACGGCTGACCCGTTGTGACTGTGTCACCGACATCCACCAGAATCTCGTTTACTTTTCCGGCCAACTCGAAACCTAAATTGGCCTGTTGACCCGCCTTAACCACACCGACATATTCGCGTTGTACTGCATAAGAGGAAGACAGCGCCAAGGCCATCGTTTCCACGGTTAAAATAGTTTGGACGCTCGATGCCGTTTCAGAGGTTGAATCAACCGACTCTTGGGCTTGTTCCTTTTCGCCACATCCAACAAGAAAAGCCGACAACGCCACTGCCACTGCGCTTCCCTTCATCAATTTATACATACGTACTGTTCCTATGCGGTACTCAATTATGTTCTTTTTTTAGACTAACCAAATCAAACTAGACTGTCTAGTTTGATTGTGTTAAAAATAAGTTTCATCGTTAATGATTGATAAAACCATCACAAAAAGCATAATGCTTAGCGTAAAACGAGACACATAGAACTGAGCACCAACAGGCACCAAGCAAAGAGACAAACTAGGTAACGAGACAACACTAAGTAACGAGAAGCAAGCACGTGACTAAAATCATCAAGAGTGAACAGAAGAGATCGCAGATCTTAACCGCAGCCAGCCAACTTTTCTCTGAACATGGCTTCAAGATCAATATGGACCAGATAGCCAAAGCAGCGAACGTTTCCAAGCAAACGGTCTACTCTCACTTTAAAAACAAAGACGAACTTTTCGAAACCTGCATGCAAACCAAGTGTGCGGAGCGAGAACTCAGTCCTGCTGCCTTTGATATGGATGCTGCGGTGGGTGATGAGTTGGTGAAATTTGGTGTGAAGTTTCAGGATTTATTACTTGATGAACAATCTAGACAAACCTTTCAAAATGCCATTAGCCAAGCGAATACGCATCCAGAGATCGCCTCTATCTATTTAGAAACTGGGCCTCAGAAAACCACCAAGTTACTTGCTGATTATTTGCAGTCGAAAATAGACTCTGGTGATCTCACACTGTCGACATCAAGCTCGCCAGTCATTGCAGCACGCCAACTGTTGCTGATGTTTCACGGCAAATCGGCGTATTGGGGATTCTTCGGACACGATAGCGGAGAATCTGAAGAAGAAAGACTTCACTACACTCGCGAATGTGTCGCGCTATTCTTGAACGGCAACCAGCCTCGTTAATTGTAGCTCTATCTTTGAATAAAAAAGGCACAGAGAAATTCATCCTCTGTGCCTTATCAATCATCAGTCACTCTCAGCAATAACAGCGATCGGTTTATTGGGTATGTTCCACAACGATCAGCTCATCGGTATTGAAGCCACGCTCTTTCGACATGGCTTTAAACTTCTCCATCACTTCTGGTGCGACTTCAGGCGTTCTTGCGAGTAGCCATAAGTAATCAGTGTCGGGCCCAGAAACAAACGCGTATTGGTAGCCCTCTTTGTCTAATTCAAACACGACATAAGCGCCGTAGAAAGGGCCAAAGAAAGACACTTTCAAATAGCCTTGTTCAGAGCCCTCAACGAAGTACGCTTTTCCTTCCGCTTCGTTCCACTCACCTTCTTCCGCCGAATAACCACGGTTAATCACCTTCACGCCGCCATCATCACGAAGGCTGTATTCAGCGCTGATGTTGTCTAAGCCACGCTCAAACGAGTGATCCAAACGAGCCACTTCGTACCATTTCCCTAGGTATCGTTCCAACTCAAACTGTTGAACAGGCTTAACCGTTTCGGGCATGCCAACACAACCACCCAATAAGATCACGCTAAGCAGCAATAATATTTTTTTCATCCTAACCTCGACTTGTTTTTATTAGTAATGCGAGTAAGTCTCGTGAAAACATAAACTTACATCCTTGGTAATACGTTAAATCCATTTTTATAGCTCACTTAACTGTAATTTATTCAGAACCTTATGTGAATTGTTTAGTCTGCGAATGGGTTCGCAATCCTTTATTGACGAGCTGTATTCCCACAACCACCTCAAAAGGCACTGGAATTACATTCAAACAAGAGAGCAACCAAGGACACTTTATTATTAAAAATTCACGATATGATTCTCGCCACTCGCTTTCTATACTTACTAAACCGTGGAACATGGAAGACATAATAATGAATAACAAGCTCACTCTGCCACGTACTGCATGGATAGCATTACTCACAAGCTTATCGGCCGTAGCGCCGGTGCTTGCACAAGCCAACACTATTGTTCAAACACAAACACCAGTTCAAGCGCAAACATCTGTTCATAACCAAAGTGCTGACCAGATCTTTATCAATGCTGATATATACGGGCATCGTGAGTCGGACTCGATCGTTACCTACAAAGGCAAGATCATCTTCATTGGTAACCAATCACAGGCGCAAACTTTTCAAGGGCAAAGCACTGATGTCATTGATGTAGACAATGCCTTTGTCCTTCCGGGATTTATTGACAACCATAACCATGTGTTTGAAGCCGCCTCAGAGCTGGGTGGCAATTGTGAACTCGACTCTGAAGCCACATTAGAAGAGCAAATCCCTTACTTAGAAGCGTGTAAGATCAATGCTGATACCGATGGCAGAGGTTGGCTTATGGGCTATGGTTTTTCTTTGGAAGCGACGCTCGATAGCGACTCTGAATACACACCACTTGAGATCATCGACAGCATCTTCCCGGATCGCCCAGTGGTGATCATGGAGCAGACTTCACACTCGATGTGGGCCAACTCTAAAGCACTGAAAATTGCCCGAATCAGCCAGCAATCGCCAGATCCACAAGGTGGCGCTTATTTAAAAGACCAAGACAGCGGTAAGCTCAATGGCATCTTATTAGACAATGCTGGCGATCAACTGATGGAGATGGCTTGGAACAGCCAAAGCGAACTGTTTGATCAAAGCTACCAAGGGTTAATGTTCGGGCTTGAGGAAGCGGCAACCCACGGCATCACCACCATTGGCGACGGTCGCATGTATTGGAAACGAGGTTGGTATGACGTTTGGCTAGAGGCCGAGCAAAATCAAGACTTAACGGCGCGAGTATCGCTACGCCCTTGGGTGTACCCATCGATGGTGATGTCTTCTCAATTAGAAGTCTTTGAGAAAATGCATTCCGACGATAAAAGCCATCTGTTACTTGTCGATCAGGTGAAAATGTACAGTGATGGCATCTTTATCAATGGCACCGCCAAAACACTCGCGCCCTACTTAGATACTTATCTACCCCAGTCTCCTAATGGCTTGAACTATATTCCGCCAGAACAAATGAAAGAATGGTTAACTGCGCTCGAGAAAATCGGCTTTAGCGCCCACATTCATGCGATTGGTGATGGAGCGGTTCGTGAATCTCTTGATGCGATAGAAAGTATTCGCAAACAAGGTTCAACCAAACCCTACACCCTAACCCATGTCGAATTAATCAATGATGAAGATGTGCCACGCTTTCGCCAGTTAGATGTAACTGCAGATTTCCAAGTTGGCTCTGATTACGTTGCAAGTCATCAACACCAATGGGCCGAAGCTTTCCTTGGTGCTCGCCGTGCCAAAGCCATGATGAACCTCGATGCAATACTCAAGACCGACGCCAATATCACCTTAAGCAGTGATTGGAACGTACACGACATCAACCCATTGGTCGGCATCGCGAACAGCTTAATCATGGGCAAAACCGGCCTAACCGATATCTATACCGCCATCGACGCTTACACGCTCAATGCCGCCAAAAGTCTTGGGATTGAAGACGTAACAGGTTCTATTGAGGTAGGAAAATCCGCTGACTTCGCCATTCTCGACCGCGACATCACCACAGTGTCAGCAAGACAAATCGCCAAAACTCAGGTGTTGATGACGGTGTTACGCGGGAACGTGGTTTACGAAAAATAGAGCCAATTCGCGTATCGAATTGGTTATCGCAACTCAAACGAAAACGAGCCAGCTTATTCAACTGGCTCGTCTGTTATTCACATCTGTATTTTAGTTCTGTTACGCGTTGGTCTCTTTAAGCGCTTTCACATGTGAATCTTGTTTGTCATCCAGAGCAAAGTAGATCTTCGATACAATCACTTCAGCAACCAGAATCGTAAATACCACAGCGAAGAAAGCAACCACGCCGCCCCAAGGTCCTGTAAAACTCACCTTATCTCCGAACAGAAGGTTAATCGCTTCTAGCATCACGAATTTTGAGCCCACCAAGATAATGTAAGTGGTGATTGCTCGGTACACCTTAGGTGCAGTGCCCGGCTTGCTTTTGAAGTGTTCAGCAATCTTGTGCTCTAAACCAATAGAGAGCTTCAATAATAGCTGCAACAACAACGCCGCAATCAAAGATATAGTGAAAGACTCAATGTTGACGAAGTCCCAGTACTCATCGAAGAAGTTAAGCACTACTAAGTCCACCAGCACGGCTAACGTGTAACCTACGAATAGACGTTGTGGTGTGTTGAACCCGTAAACTTTGTCTGATTTAGTCATTCTGTCTCTCTCTAATTTGATAAGTCGCCTTGATTTGAAATACATCTTAGCGTTCGAATCGAAGCAAAACTTACCATTTCATGACATCGCCAACATTCATTCCTCAAATTAATGATTCGACAAAAATCCCCTTTGCCTCTCTTATAGCAATAGCAAAAACACGCCCAATTCATCACTGTCACCAAATGGCCATTCTTCAAATGCTGCGCCCCATAAGATGACTCCATCAGCGACACACACTCATTTCCAAAAGGTGCAGATTATGAAAAAACTAATCACTAACGCGAACGTATTTAACGGTGTTGATAACAACTTAATCGAGAACGTATCAATCCTCATCGAAGATAACTTGATCACTCAGATTGGAGAGATTGACCCAACGATTGCCGATGAAACGATTGATGCTCAAGGTGGCACGGTCATGTCAGGCCTGATTGATGCGCACGTTCATATCACTTTATCTTCACGCGTCAATGTCATTGATACCATGACGCGTGAAGAAGTGGCGATTCGCTCAGCAAAGATTTCTGAAGAGATGTTAATGCGTGGCTTTACCACCATTCGTGATGTAGCAGGTAACACGCTTGGCCTTAAAAACCAGTATCGACAACGGCTATGCCACTGGCCCACGTATTCTGCCTTCAATGGCAGCTATCTCACAAACCTGTGGTCACTCCGATTACCGTCAAAACCAAGCACAAGAGCGTTTAGCAAACGGCCATGAAGACTCACCTATGAGGAAGCTTGGCGCAATGAAAGTGGCAGATGGTCGTTCAGAAGTCTTAAAAGCGGTTCGCGAACAGCTATTTATGGGCGCATCCCAAATCAAGATCATGGCGGGTGGTGGCGCATCTTCAACGTTTGATCCGCTAGACACATTGCAGTTCACATCTGAAGAGATGAAAGCTGCGGTTGATGCCGCTTCAGATTACGGCACTTATGTCGCTGCGCCGAGCAGCTGAAGCGGGCGTGATGTCTTTCGAACACGCGACCATCATGGACGACGACATTGCCGAGATCATTAAAGAGAAAGGCATTTGGGTGATTCCTTCTTACTTTACCTCTTCATTGATTGCAGAGCGTAAGATCCCACTACCAAACGAAGAGACATACCGCAAAACAGAACGCGTAGGTAAAGCCATGTTCAAGTCGGCAGAACTGATTAAGAAATACGATATCCAAAACATCGCCTTTGGTACCGACTGTGTGGGTGAAACCAACGTTCATGCGACACAATTGAATGAACTTGGTGCGATTGAGCAAGTATTCGATACCATCACCGCGCTTCGCATGGCGACATCAAACTGTGGACGTTTGTTCGAGATGTCGACTTATCAACACCCGTACCAAGAAGGCAAGCTTGGTCAAGTGGTTGAAGGCGCGTATGCCGACCTATTGATCATCGATGGCAACCCACTGGACAGTGTTGCTTGTGTGGCAAACACAGAGACACAAAAACTGATCATGAAAGACGGCAAGGTGTACAAAAACACGCTTTAGTGTTCAATATACTCACTAAGTAATGAAACCTCTCAGGCAAGCAAGCGAACTTTATAGTCGTTTGCTTGCCTTTTTATTAAGCGCTGTTTTATTGCTACTATTAAACTCAGGTTATTGATTTATGGATAAATCGGGGTGGGATAAGGATGAAATTAGAATGAAGCTATTACTTACTGCACGCTTAATCAGCACAGTGCTATTACTCAGTTCACTGCTGTCAGGGTGCGGTAACTTTAGAAATCTATCTAATGAGATACAAGCCATCGACTCCATAACCAATCAATACATGGTTACCTTGAATCAACATGCCTCCGGTTCTGCCGTGGTGATTGAACAAATCAAAGACATTAACAAAGGCGAGGTTGATGGCTACGATGGCATCATAGACAGTGACAGTATTCACTTACATGTATCGAATAACATCCACTACCTACTTATCTTTGAAGATAAGAATCAAGACCTTACCCTACAAGCCGATGAAGCTTTCAGTGTAATCAACCTACGTGATCACCAAGACAGATCAACAATAGAAGTCTCACTAACGGTTAATGAGAGTGAAGCCCCAAGAGCGTTTGTTGATCGTTCACTATCTTCACTGTTAAAAATCGAATTGGATTTGATCGACATAGGCACAGTCGTGAGCTTGGAAGCTCCACCTTTTGACAGAAAAAATGGCAAACTCGGCATGTGGCAGCCGCTGACCTTTTTGCTCGAAGATAACGCTGGGCTCTACTTTCTGTCAGAGTTCGACCCAAACAAAATCCCGATCTTGTTTGTGCATGGCATCAACGCCACTGCGTTAGATTTTGCCCCACTGATTGAAAAAGTCGACCAATCTAAATATCAGATCTGGGTCTTTAACTATCCTTCAGGCTTGTCTCTGGCTTTGAACTCCAAAGGCCTGAATAACCTCATGCACACGGTGTTAACGGAATACAAAATCCAACAATTACATGTTGTGGCACATAGTATGGGCGGGCTTGTCGCCATCAACAGTCTTCGCCAGTGCCGTATTGGGCAGCTATGCGATTTTGTAAGCAGCGTAGCCACCATATCTTCGCCGTTTGGTGGTGTCGAGTCTGCTAAACAAGGGGTCGAGTACTCTCCCGTAGTAATGCCGGCATGGGTTGATTTAAATCCAGACGGGAAATTTATCGCTGACTTATTAATTGACAGCAGTAAGATTCACATTCCCCACTTTTTAGCCTTTGGTTATAACTCGGGCGACCTATTTAATACCAACAGCAACGATGGTGTGATCAATTTATCAAGCCAATTGTCGCGCCCAGCCCAACTCCACGCGTCACAAATCCTCGGCTACAACGAAACCCATTTGAGCATCTTAGATAACGATGACCTTTTTGAAGACCTGTCCGAGTTTTGGTTAAGAGCTGAAGAAGCACATTGATTTATGATTCGGTGCACTAGGCGGCGTAGGTAAATCAGATATTAAAATTGGAACGCTTAGGCATTCCAATCTTTTGGGTGAAGCGTAATGTTTTTCTGAATTGAGAGCATTGATATCCTGTGCGTTCGGGCTGATTTCGAACACCCACCCCCTCTAACTCCCCCTCCAATTAAGTTTATCCCCCCTCTAGATTGACGACCGAGGGGGAGAACCTTCTTTAGCGCTGAATGTGTAACTGCACATGTAACGATCTGTATTCAGTTCCTCCCCTTTCTACGAACCACAATGGATTGTAGATACTGATTAAGGGGAGGCTAGGAGGGGATTTTTAGTAGGACTAACACGGATTTGCCCCTTTTCTTGTTAGAGCATATGCTCTTCGTAAAATAAACAAATTCATAATGACCAACATTTTCTAATAGCAGTGGCTGAATGTAGTCAGCTCCTCCGAAGAGCAGTAAGGAAGGAACCAAAGCTGTTTAATATTGTTAACAAGAAAAGTTTAACATTTTTATTTTTCTATTTACTTCATAGATTTAGTATTAAACAACATGTTATGTTACAAGTATTTTAATCGTTCATATCAAGGAATGCATAGTGAACAAATTACTTCTTCTTACAACCTTGCCTCTTGCACTCACAGGCTGTGTAAATCAGTTTGCTTCTATGCCTGATGCTTCCGTTACTGACCCTATTGATTATGTTGAACAGTACCAAGCAGCTTCTGAAAAAGGTTTACTTAACCCATTAGCTTTCGTTGGCGGTCGAGATGATGGAAATAATTTCCGTAAATATCGAAAGTCATGGTGTGCAGTATCAGAAGCGGCCTTTTACAGCCTTAAAGATGACTTAAAGGATCTGTGTCAAAACAAAGGTGGTGAACTACGTGGTCAATGGTGCGTAAAATCCAATTCGGACACCCCTCTCTTTAAAATGCATATAGCCCAAAGTAACATGCAGTGCTCAACTGGCACTTCTTCTTATGCAGAGGTTATTGCCCCCATAAACGATACAGACACAAAGGATAGTAAGTGGATTGCTCTCGCAAAAAATAATGGCTTTGAAACTGCTGCTGAAATTGAGACGGCTGAAAAGCAACGTCAAACTGCTCTCGAAGCCCAAAAAATTGCGAAAAAGCAACAAGCGTTACGTGAACAACAGCGCAAAGAAGCAGATAGAATTCAAATGCTTTCAACTCGTGGTCTAAGAATTTGCCAAAACGCGAAGTATAGCTATCAAGGAAAATATACAGGGTTTGTCGAGGATTTCACCGATAAAAAAATCAAAGTCCATGTTGCCCACTTAGGAGGCGATGGATGGACAGCATCAGGTTTTAAGGAGAGCACTATCTGGGATTATCCTGATAATTGGTATGTCTGCGATAGATAGACCGAAAGGTTTTTTAGTAGCTTCAAGCCCCTACTAACATATTCGTCAGCATTGGCGTATTGAAAACAACCAGCATTACGTTTTAGATGTTGTTTTTAAAGATGATAGCTCACGGATAACGTTAGATGGTGCAGTAGAAGATATAGCGCTGTTTAGACGCTTTGTGATGAACATGCTGAAGTAATGTGATTGTGGTGCGCCAAGCCAAAAAGTGAAGTTGAAGAAAGCTGGTTGGAACGATGATTATCGGGCTCGAGTCTTCTTTGGGTTATAAATCAATCAAAGTATGCTCGCGCCCTAGGGCTATCCATTTTCTGCATTTAGTGACCATTTTTTCAATCAAATTCTTTTGTCTCACTACTTTACTACTTTCTTTTGCTCGGCACTATTAATGCTGAATACCAAGCTAAGCAACTTTCGATACTTGTAGTTATCCATAATTTCTTAATTTAGCGAAGACGCTGAAACGTTTATGTCCAGAGACGTTTCAGCTACTGTTGTAACTAGCCTTTGCCCCAAAACCTGTTAGATCAAATACACTACACAATTCTGAGAGCGTGCGTTTTCCCTACAAAACCTAATATTAAGCTTGAATGTCGTTCGAGTTGTCGGAGGACAATATAGTTTGTTGGATTCCAATAAAGTCTGATCATTTTCAATAAAAGTTATCACTTTTCCTCTGCTATTTCATTCCGCAGAGGTTATATGAACCGACGATAGCAAACACGCTTTTACCTACTATGAGTTTTACTTGATTACGTTCTCAATGTAAGAACAAACTATTTCGTGTGCTTTTGCTAGTATTGATCTAACCGATCAGTTCATAATTCATTTACTTACAATTAATTACCTACTAAATCTGACTTGTTGCGCTCATATTTAAGATCATGAGCGCTGTCAAAATTAGGCAACCCGTTAGCACGTTTTTATGAGTAGTCGATGACTAGGATTGGTCATCGAGTACTTAAGACCGTTAATTATATGAGTCATGCTTGTAACGAAGCGTCATATACTTATCTTCGTATGAAAGGTTAACGGAAATGTCAGTTTGTTGAGATCTGAAATCAACACTCCTTGTTCGGTATTTGTTATACGGAATGTCCATTCCGGTCTCTTTGTAGTTTTTTCTTGCAACAAAATTTCGAACATCTTGGAAGACGGACTCACTTTGGGTTTTAAACGAGGTCTCGATTAAAACCAATCTATCTTCACACTTGCCTTCCCCATATTCTAGGAAAGCAAATCTAACTTTATCGATTTTTGGAAGGGAGAGGTTATTACCCTTTATGTACCTCTGCTCTTTGATAAAAATCGGATTTTTGCCATTGTTATTAAAGCTGTAAAAAGGAGAACTAGATGATAAATAATCTCTCGAGTTTGTTAGCTCACAGCTACTGCTTATTCCCATCTTTAGTCCGTAAAGCTCAACTGGTTTTTTGTTGGTGCACAGTTTTAAGTTATCAGGGTTACCTGAGCAAAAGACAAAACGGTCAGACTTAAGAGCGTCAATGAAATCAGCTTTAGCACCACTCTTTATACTTTCAGAAAGATCCGATACTTGAGTGCTAAGATTGTCCTTTGCATTAAATGATATGAATGGATAGCTTTTCCTGCTTAAGCTGTAGAAATCAACCTCCGATTCTAGTTCTAAGTCAGGGTTGGCATCGCTCACAAGGCGATAAATTTGTCTGTATTTTGTTGCGAGTTGATGTAGTTCTTGCATTTCAGGCGTGTATATTTCTAACGCCTTTTTGTATTCAAGTTGCAGTTGCCTTGGTAAGTTACCAAGATTTACAACTTTATCCTCATCAGTGAAGTTATATTGAAACGCATAAATTCCGTCAGTATCGTCTCGGAGCACTCTTAACTTAATTTTCCAGCCATCATCACTGTAAAGATCATAGTAATAATTTCGAGCAGTATTGATGCTTGGGTATTGTTGAGCAACATTAAAGGCAGCAAGGGAAAGAGCGCTATTCACAAGGTAATTGTCGTAACTATCTCCAATTACAGGCTTGAAGCTGCGGTCGATCACTACAGGTTCAGATGGAACAGTTGAACTAGAAGATGTGACGGATGATGAGCATCCTGATAACGCCAATAGCAACGTAATTGCTATTTGTTTTTTTATGATGGAGAGTGACATGATGATGTTTCCGATTTGATTCATTACCCATAACTTGCGCAATGGTCTTTCCAACCGTTGTGAAATGAATATCCACTTAACATCTAGTGTTGAGAGCGCAGGTATTGGTTGATCCATTTAGAAATTTGATTGAGATTATTATGTAACCTGGTTTTTATGTCTACAGAATTAGTCACAATTCGATAATAAACAGAACCCATTAAATCGTTAATTTATAAGTGGTTATAAGTCTACTAGCAGTTAACAGCGAGAATTGGATGCCAAGGCACTGTGAACTTTTTACCTGGAACGAGTATTTATTGAAGGGCGCCACCTCTAACGGTAGGTTGTATGAGCAGTACTACCGATAGCGGATATAAAGTTAACGATTTGCCGTCCTTTAATTTATCCATGAATTATTAATTTAGGAAAATCGCTGGCACATTTTTGTCCAAATCCCATTTAGACGCCCAATAATTAAAAAAGGGATTGGTATTTCTACCAATCCCCTCCAAACTCTCTTTCTACTTACAAGCTCTCAATTGCCTTTTGAACCGCAGGGCCAATCTGGCGCTTACGTGAAGTGACACCTTCCAAAGTCAGCATGTCACTTGTTGGTTCAGCGTTGAAAGCCGATTTGATGACTTGATAGTCGCTTTCATCCACCCACAATAAGTTCGCTTCTTTGTTCTTGGTATCTGTGATTGAAAAGAACAGATGGTCTAGCCCGTTCTCTTTTTTGTAAGTCTTCATTGCTGCTAGAAGATCGTCTTTACGGTCAATCAGTTGTTGAGCCATTAGTGTTTCAGCAACACCGATACCCACCTGTTTGCCACCGTACTTAAAGTTTTTGTAATCCAGCGTCAGAATGGTTTCAGATGAAAGGTGGCTAAGATCTGACTTAGCAACCAACATCTGTTGACCGAAGTCTTCGATATCTGAAATGCCTGCAACCTTCGCCAGCTTCTCTGCGTATTCACGATCATGATCTGTTGTAGTTGTTGATTGGAATACCACTGTGTCAGAAAGAATCGCACCCAAGCCAACACAAGCGAGGTGTTTAGGTAATGTCACATCGAGCTTTTCAGCATTGTCAGCCAGTATAGTTGCAGCTGAACCCCAACCTCGGATATCCATCTCGACAATCTGCGGGGTGTTAATTGGAGAGCCACCAATCGCATGATGATCGACCACTGCCACAATGGATGCTTGATCAATAGTTGGTGCTAATTGAGTCACTTGGTTGAAGTCAACCAGCCCCACTCGGTATGAAGAGTAATCTGTCTCTACACGTGGAGATTCTGCATTACAGTAGTTCAAGATAAACGTCGATTCAGGATTAATCGGCTCAGGCACTGTCGCCGTACCACCATAAATATGAGCCGCGAGCATCGCAGACATTACCGTGTCGCTGTCTGGGCTTAGGTGCCCTGTCCATACGAGATCTTCACTGTTTTCATTGGCAGATTGTTGCAAGCTAAAAGCAAAACTTGCTGAACTGAAAGACATAATTACGGCTGCAACGACAGGGGTTAGCTTCACGGGTATTTCCTTATTTAAATGCGATATAGAAGCCCATAAGCTAAACACCAAAAATTTCAGAACCGTGTAACTAATATTTCAGTTTTACTTCAGTAAGTAACTAAATGTAATTGCCCTTAGGCTTTCACTGTTAATCACACCAAAGCTCAACTTGGATTAGGTTAGCTTTTCATTATTTCACAATGAATTTCAATGAACCCTAATGATAAGAAAGCTAAGACACTGATTTATTGACCACATAACATCATCAACCCACATACTAGAAATGAGATAATCTTATTAAAATGAATTATCGAAAGGCACAAAAAGGCTACTAAGTAGCCTTATTGAGTAAGCGTAAATGAGCTATTGATTCACCGATATCGAGATTCTGTTTCTCCCCTTCCCCACTACAGTAAGGGATCGGAGATGTAAACCAAGGGGAGGTTATGAGGGGATTCTAGTGTTTGTATCGAAAAGTGTTGCTGTCATCAATAATCTCAATTTTGACTTTTACTACGCCTTTCTTAACGTCACCAATTTGAGAAAATGCTTTGTGGGAAAGGTCAATCACTCGGCCTTTTACGTAAGGGCCTCTATCGTTAATTTTGACATCGACTGACTTGTTATTGGCTGTATTGGTCACTCTCACGATAGTCCCAAATGGCAAGGTTTTGTGAGCGGCTGTATAGGCGTTTTTATTATACGTTTCACCACTTGCCGTCAGTTTTCCATGGAATTTATCGCCATACCAAGAAGCCACTCCCACAAGCGCATGTGAATTGGCATAGCCCTTTGTTTTTGAAGTATCGACGGCCGCATGTGACGAGCATCCGGCAAGCAAAGTAATAAGAAAAGCGGCAAAGATAAGGTTTAGTTTTTTCATGCTATTTCAGTAGATCTTCTTCATGTAATGTTTATCTATTTTCATTGTAGTGCGGTTCAGCAGTATTGAACTGAGTATTATGAGTTCTCAGCGAAGGCTATCACTAGTGTGATTGCGCAATGTTTTCATGAAGCACGCTCGCTTCAGTCATATTCATGAAAGGTTTTATCTTCAAAACGTCAACTTTAACAACGCCTTAAAGTTGTTGATTTATTAACCACCACCACATGATGGAGCACTTAAAAAGCACACAAACACAAAAAAGGATTGGTATCTCTACCAATCCTCTTTAGGGGGTGTTTCGGTTTATCTACCTTATGGAAGGTAGTAACGCGATTACTCGTAATCAGTCGCGTACGTGTCTTCGTATGTGTGCGAGTAGAACTCGAACAGGTTGCCAAACGGGTCTTCTAGGTAAACCATTTGTGCTTGTTTTAGTTCGTCTTCTGGGTGGTAAGGCATGATGTCCATACGAACCTTACCGCCAAACTCTTCAACACGCTTAATCGCTGAATGAAACTGCTCTTTAGGAAGCTGTAGACAGAAGTGGAAAATGCCCAGGCGAGAGAAATCAACGTTGTGACGCTCTTCACGGTCAACCATTTCGAACATCTCAACACCGATACCATCAGATGTTACTAGGTGAGCAATGTTGAAACCTTTAAAGCCTTCACCAAATACTGCAATACACATGCGGCCGATTGCTGATTCGCGCTCTTCCATCACTTTAGTGTTGTTCATTACGATTCTTAGACCTAGCGCTTTTGTGTAAAACTCGACTGCTTTGTCCATGTCGCCAACCATGATGCCTACGTGATTCATTTTCATAACTTTCTCCAAATTCTCTTTAATTCTGTATTTTTCGAAGACTCGCTTCGGTGTTTCGTTTCGATGGAGAGAGTATATGGAGATACGACGATTAAGTGAAATTATCATAATTTATATTAATGATAATTTTATGTTATTTACCAAGTTAAGTGAGATGCCAACACGTCACACAATAAGTTAAAGTTGAGAGCCACATATGTCATGTGGCTCTAGTTAAACATCCTTAGTTCAGCACGAAGAAGCCCGTTACGCTTTACTGGTCTGTACGACGTTCGAAATCTGCTTGGCTTTTGTTTCAGGCACCAAAGACATCAACCCGGTAGTCACAAGCGCGGCAATACCAGACATGGTTACAGGTGACCCAAATATGCTTTGCACTAGCTTGGGTGCTTCTTTCAATAAATCCGGCACTAGCATCACCCCAAGCCCTAAGCCTAGTGAGATGGCAATCGTCATAATTCTGCGGCGATCCAGTTTTTCATTGGCGATGATTTTGATGCCCGCCGCAGCAACCGTACCGAACATCACTAATGTCGCCCCGCCCAATACTGGCTTTGGAATCGTCATTAAAACCGCACCTAAGATGGGAAATAACCCTAACAGAAAAAGAATCGCGGCAATGAAGTAGCCGATGTAGCGACTCGCGATCCCCGTAAAATGGATCACACCGTTGTTCTGGCTGAAAGTCGTGTTCGGAAAAGTATTGAATACCGCTGCGATGAGCGAGTTCACACCGTCACCTAGCACGCCAGCCTTGAGTCGATTGATGTATTTTGGCCCCTTAACTGGCTGCCCTGAGAACATACTGTTGGCGGTAAGGTCACCCGTGGTTTCAATAACGGTAATCAAGTAAATAAAAGCGATAGGCAGGAAGGCTTGCCAATCAAAAGCGAAGCCATATTTAAATGGGACAGGGATACTCAATAGCGGTTGAGATGCAAAAGAAACCATCGACGCTTTGCCCATCAGAATAGCAACGCCCCACCCTACAACCAATCCGACTAAAATCGACGACAGCCTTACCATGGTGTTGTTGCTTAGGTTAAGTGCCACTATGGTTCCGAGCACAATCGCACCCAACATCAGGTTGCTTCCAGAACCAAAATCTTCTGCACCAACACCACCAGCGATATCAGTGACGCCAACTTTAATCAAAGAGATGCCAATTGTGGTGATAACGATTCCGGTCACAACGGGCGTGATCACCACTTTCAGCTTTTCGATAAAACGCGATAGGACAATTTCGACAAACGCACCGAAGAAGCAAACACCAAAAATGGTCGCCAGCATTTCATCCGGACCACCGCCATTCGCTTTAACAAGGAAGCCCGCACCTAATACAGATCCTAAGAACGCAAAGCTGGTTCCTTGGACACAAATCATCCCTGCACCAACTGGCCCTATTTTTCTCGCTTGAATGAAGGTACCGACCCCAGACACCATGAGTGCCATGCTGATCAGATAAGGAATGTGCTCACCCAACCCAAGCACACCGCCAATAATGAGTGTGGGCGTGATAATACCAACGAAACTGGCTAATACATGCTGCAACGCTGCGTAACTGGCTGCTTTAACTGATGGTCGATCGTCTAATCCGTAGATCAATTCACTGTTCTGTTCCATGTGACTTCCTTTATGTATTTTTTATTGTATACAATTTACATAAAGACAATAGAGCAACATATATGCCAATGGTTTAACATCATACTTATCAATCAGTTAAGTTTCATCTTTAGCCAGTGCTGCACTATAGAGCAACACTGTCGGCTTGTTTTAGTGCAACGAAGAGCACAAAGCACTCCTTTGACTTGGTTTATCCGTAACCTTCCACTCAATATCGCAGACACAAAAAAAAGATTGGTATCTCTACCAATCCTCTTTAGGGGGTGTTTCGGTTTTCTACCTTACGACAGGTAGATGGCGTCTATTACTCGTAATCAGTCGCGTACGTATCTTCGTATGAGTGAGAGTAGAACTCGAATAGGTTGCCAAACGGGTCTTCTAGATAAACCATTTGTGCTTGTTTTAATTCGTCTTCTGGGTGGTAACGGTGAATGTCCATACGTACCTTACCGCCAAACTCTTCAACGCGCTTAATAGCTGAATGAAACTGCTCTTTTGGAAGTTGCAGACAGAAGTGGAAGATGCCTAGACGAGAGAAGTCTACTTCGTGACGCTCTTGACGATCTTTCATTTCGAACAGCTCAACACCGATGCCATCAGATGTGACTAGGTGTGCAATGTTGAAGCCTTTGAAGCCTTCGCCAAATACTGCGATACACATACGGCCGATTGCTGATTCGCGCTCTTCCAAAACCTTAGTGTTGTTCATTACGATTCTTAGACCCAGAGCCTTAGTGTAAAACTCGACTGCTTTGTCCATGTCGCCAACCATGATGCCTACGTGATTCATTTTCATAACTTGCTCCAAATTCGTTTTTAATTCTGTGCGTTTCGAAGACTGGCTTCGATGTTTCGTTTCGATGAAGAGAGTATATGGAGATGTGACGATTAACTGAAATTATCATAAATTATATTAATGATAATTTTTTGTTATTTACAGATTGGTATAACAACTCAACTCAACTCAACTCGCGTAAAGAAACCGTACTTCCCCTTACCTACATAGATACTGAACCAAATACTGCTTACCTAAATAGAGAACAACCTAAAAAGCATAGCTACTCAAATTGGGGTTGCTGATGTTTGATGGCTTTTGTTAATCGTTTTTGTTGATAGCTTTTACCGATAGTCCTTTCCTTTCGAAGATAGGATTCGCCTATTGAATCTATAGAAATGTCCGATTTCACTAATTTTCGGTGGCAATGCAATATATCTACATCGACGCGGGATAGCGTTAAACACTATAAATTAGAAAGAGAGTCAAATCATGATCAACACAGAAATCAAACCATTCAACGCAACAGCATTCAAAAACGGCGAATTCGTAGAAATCACTGAGCAAGACGTTAAAGGCAAGTGGGCTGTATTCTTCTTCTACCCAGCAGACTTTACGTTTGTATGTCCAACTGAGCTAGTTGACCTACAAGACAAATACGCAGAGCTTCAATCTCGCGGCGTAGAAGTTTACTCAGTATCAACTGACACTCACTTCTCTCACAAAGCATGGCACGATACTTCTGACAAAATCGGCACTATCGAATACTTCATGGTAGGCGACCAAACTGGCAACATCACAAATAACTTCAACGTTATGCGTGAAGGTCAAGGCCTTGCAGACCGTGCAACGTTCCTAATCGACCCTGAAGGCGTTATCCAAGCAATGGAAATCACAGCTGAAGGCATCGGCCGTGACGCAGAAGACCTACTACGCAAGGTTAAAGCAGCACAATACGTAGCCGCTAACCCAGGTGAAGTTTGCCCAGCTAAATGGAAAGAAGGCGAAGAGACTCTAGCTCCATCTCTAGACCTAGTAGGCAAGATTTAATCTAAGCCTAGCTAACAAGAATAGCTAAACGGTTCTACAGGCGCGCTTCGGCCCCCCTCCTAAAGGGCAGTCGCGCGCCACCCTTTCAAAACATCAACACCACAATATTTGCCGACTTGCGCCCCCTTTTTATTTTCCTTTTTCAGCAAGAAGGTATTGGTCAATACCAAGACACAGAATTTAAGAGCAGGCACGATTATGTTAGATCAAGCAATGAAGCAGCAGCTAAAAGCATACCTAGAAAACCTAAAAACCAATGTTCAGTTAGTGCTTAGCCTGGATGGCAGCGACACCGCGAACAAACTTCAAGATCTGGCGAATGACATCTCGTCTTTAACCGATAAAATTGAAGTGACTCGCGATGACAGCGCAAGCACTCGCAGCCCTATCATGCAGGTCGTGAACCAAGAGAAAGGCACCGCGATCGGTTTTGCCGGTTTGCCAATGGGTCACGAATTTACGTCACTGGTTCTAGCACTGCTTCATAGTGGTGGTCACCCTATCAAGCTTGAAGCGGACGTAATCGAGCAAATTAAAGAACTCGATCAAGAGCTTAATGTAGAGATTTTTATCTCGCTCTCATGCCAAAACTGTCCAGAAGTGGTTCAAGCCTTCAATATGATGTCGGCGATTAATCCTCTGGTTAAGACAACGATGATCGACGGCGCAGCATTCCAAGATGAAGTGAAGTCTCGCGACATCATGGCAGTACCAAGTGTATTCGTTAATGGTGAGCTATTTGGTCAAGGCCGTATGTCACTGGCTGAAATCCTTAACAAGGTTGATTCAGGCGCAGCGGAAAAGAAAGCAGCAAACCTAAACCAACAAGCACCGTTTGATGTATTGGTTGTCGGCGGCGGCCCTGCAGGTTCTTCAGCGGCAATTTATGCTGCACGTAAAGGCATTCGTACTGGTGTGGTTGCTGACCGATTCGGCGGCCAAGTGATGGACACCATGGCGATTGAGAACTTTATCTCAGTGAAAGCAACCACCGGCCCTAAATTAGTGGCAAGCCTTGAAGAGCACGTAAAAGAGTACGGTGTTGAAGTAATGACTGAGCAGCGCGCTGCAAACATCATTGCGGCAGAAGACACTGAAGACGGTTACATCCACGTTGAGCTAGAGAGCGGCGCAACACTACGAGCTCGCACGGTTATCACAAGTACAGGTGCTCGCTGGCGTGAAATGAACGTTCCGGGCGAGCAAGAGTACCGCAACAAAGGTGTTGCTTACTGCCCACACTGTGACGGTCCATTGTTCAAAGGCAAAAAAACAGCGGTTATCGGTGGCGGTAACTCAGGTATTGAAGCGGCTATCGACCTAGCAGGTATCGTGGAACACGTAACTGTGCTTGAGTTTGCGAACACACTGCGCGCTGACCAAGTGCTTATCGACAAAGCGAACGCAACACCAAACATCGAAATCATCAAGATGGCACAAACAACGCAAGTGATTGGTGATGGCAACCGTGTAACCGGTCTGGAATACAAAGACCGCAACACCGATGAACTTAAACAGATTGAACTCGCAGGTATCTTTGTTCAAATCGGCCTGATGCCAAACAGCGAATGGTTGAAGGGTTCGAAAGTTGAGCTCTCACCACGCGGTGAAATTGAAATTAACGCTCATGGCGCAACATCAATGAAAGGTGTGTTCGCAGCGGGTGACGTAACAACCGTACCTTACAAACAGATCATCATTGCGATGGGTGAAGGTGCGAAAGCAAGCTTAGGTGCATTTGACCACCTAATCCGTAACTCAGCTCCAGTTAAAGAGGCTGAAACCGCTTAACCTTTACACTGAAAAGCTTAAAGCTTTTAACTCAAGCTCCTTAAATATTTGTTAACTTAATTCTTTACTGTTAACGACTTAGTCGACATTTAGACGCCACTCCTATGGATTTAGGAGTGGTTTTTTTCTTTGTGATTTACGCCGGTTGATAAAGCATAAAGGCAACCACCATCGCTAAGCTTCCGCCCAAGCAACGGTTCACAAACATCATCTGTTTTGGTGATTGCAGTAGCTTTTTAAGCATGGTGCCGCAATACGCCCACACCAACATGCACGGTACACCGGTAATCACCATACCCGCGATAATGGTCACGACTTGAATCAAGTAATCTGCATTCGGAGTGATGAACTGCGAAAACACGGTTAATGACGCTATCCAACCTTTAGGATTTAACACCTGCACCAACACACCCGACACAAAGCCTGAACGATTGTCGGTGGTGCTTTCTTCGATTTGCATATTAGCAATCGACCACGCCATGAACAGCAAATAAGCCGCACCCGCGTATTTCAAAATGCTGTATAGCTCTGGGTAAAGGGTAAATAGGCTCACCAAACCGACACTAGAACCCGCCAGTACGATGATGATGCCAACAGCGTTCCCAGAGATAAAAGGTAAAGTCGCAGCAAATCCATAACGACTTGAAATCCCAAGTAATGCGATATTGCCTGCCCCAGGGGTAATTGCAATTGATGTTGAAAATAGCAAGAACGCCAGCATTAATTGAGAGCTCATTTCCTCTCACTCCTAATAAGTAAAGTATTTATAGGGAGAGAGTTTACAGATTCGACTAGGAATTAAATTGCTATATAGGCTAATATTAATCCAAATTTGAGCAAGAATTTTCCAAAATAGCCATGAAACAGAAAGAATCCACCAAAGAAGTATTGGATGACACAGATATCGCCATCTTAGAGCATATCCAGCAAGACGGACGCATGAGCAACAGCAAGCTCGCAGAGAAGGTCAACCTCAGCGAAACCCCATGCTGGCGTCGTTGGAAACGCATGGAGGAAACTGGCTATATCGATGGTTACGCCGCTAAGCTGAATCGTAAGAAATTAGGCTTTCATGTGGCTGGTTTTACTCTTGTGACCTTGGGTAACCATGAAGTTGAAAACACAGAACCATTCGAAGAATTTGTCGCGGTAACCGATTGGATTCCTATGTGTCACTGCATTGCAGGCGGCGCCGATTACATGGTGCAAGTGTTGGCCAAAGATTTGGAAGAGTACTTTGAGCGTATTAGCTCGATCAGACGAGTCAAAGGCGTGAGTGCGATTCAGTCGAACATCTCAGTAAAAGAGTTGAAAAACAGCTATCAGCTTCCTCTTGAGGACTAGTTCACTTCTTCTGATAGCCTTTTTCTTTTAGCAAAACAAAAGCCCAACACCCTAGGTTTCTAAAACTTAGGGGCTGAGCTTTGTTTATTTAGGTTCTGGAAGTGAGTGTACGCTAATTCCCCACACCACCGGTATTGTCTGGCTGAGTTTCTGGCGTCTTAGGTGGCCACTCTTTGAAGGTCGCTAGGTGTTGCTGTACCGCCGCTTGAGCAGGGCCAAATGCCCACATCTTCTGCCCCATCCATTTCAAGTACATACCCGACTCTTCAGCTGCTCGCTCGTAAGGATCACGACGCAGGTTGAACAGCAATGGCGCGTTAAGTTCTTCTTTCGGGCCACTCCAACCGTGATTCTGAACCACGAAATGCGCTTTCCAATCACCAACACGAACCGCTTGCAGCTTGTCTCGTTCGTAGTAGTAGATCTCTTTACGGTTTGACTCGCCTTTCTCAGTCAGCATATCCACTTGGTTGTAACCATCAAGGTGCGCTTTAAAGCCATCGTGACCTTTCAGCAGTTTTTCTTTTAGATCCGTTGGACCACCAGCCGCAGCGACCAGAGTGGGTAACCAGTCCATACCATCAAAGATGCCATTGCCTACAGTACCCGCAGGGATTTTACCCGGCCAGCTAACCAGAGCAGGGGCTCTTACGCCACCTTCCCAAGTTGTGCCTTTCTCACCGTGATAAGGTGTCATGCCGCCATCAGGCCAAGTCATGATCTCAGGGCCGTTATCGGCAGTGAAAATGATGATGGTGTTGTCGGCAATACCGAGTTCTTCCATCTTCGCCATCATCTCACCGACGTGATCATCAAGATCTTTCATGACCACTTCTTGAAGGCCCCAACCGTTTTGGCCGAGCATCGCTTCGTATTCAGGTGAAAGGTGCGTCCAAACGTGACCGCGTGATGGACAGTACCAAGTGAAGAAGGGCTTATCCGCCTCAACCGCCCTTTCGATGAAGTTGATCGCGTGTTTATTTACTTCGTCATCGAGTGTACGCATACGCTCGATCGACAATGCACCATCGTCTTCGATCGTTTGACCACCTTTACCGTCTGATCTTGCGTATATGACATTACGAGGTGCAAAGGCATCCAAAGAGCCATCTTTTGGCCAATCTGGATCTTCTGTGTATTCCATTGCATTCAAGTGATACAACCAACCCCAATACTCATCAAATCCGTGCATTGTTGGTAGGAATTCATCTCGGTCACCAAGGTGGTTCTTACCAAATTGACCCGTCACATAACCCATGGTTTTAAGAACCTCAGGAAGCGTTGGCGTGTCAGCACTTAAACCAACTGGGCCACCCGGTAACCCAACAGAGTGCATGCCTGTTCGAACAGGAAGTTGCCCCGTTAAGAATGCAGAGCGCCCGGCCGTACACGATGGCTGCGCATAATAATCTGTGAGTAGCATGCCCTTTTCAGCAATACTATCGATGTTTGGTGTTTCACTACTCATCACACCATTGTGATAAGCACTCAGGTTTGAGATCCCAATATCATCCGTGAAGATAACAAAAATATTCGGTTGCTCTTGTGCTGACCATGCCGATAGCGAAAAGCTACTCAACACACTCATCACAACAAGGTGGAAAATCCTTTTCATAGAATGTCCTTATACTGTTTCAGATTGCTCTTTATGAATCATTTTTAAACCAACTAAACCAAAGCCCAACTCCAATATTAGATAAACAAAAAGTAGCCAATGCGGCATGCCATCCACCACCAAACTGATGACTCGTCCGGCAGCTAAACCCAACATGAATACCACCAAACTATAGAGCGCTGGCAGTCGATACTTTTTGAACAGTGCGCCAAACACCCAAAACAACGCCAGAGCTAAATAAAGCCCCATCACTGCACGAAAGATATGAGTAACGTTGATGGGTGTGGCGTCGATACCAAATAGATAGTCAAGAGAGACTACGGGGGCATAACCATAAGACAGTGCAATAGGTGTTAAACCTAAAACTGCAACGAACAAGAAAATACTCTGTGGCTTCATACCCTAACTCTTTTAACTTGGCTCATTTCAAAAAACATAGTCTACAATCAGCAATATACAAGTTGCATATATGAAAATTGCCCCCCGGAAGGCACATTCATAAACTTGCTACTTCACACAAAAGATAAGGATATCGATATGGCTAAATGGCGTTACCTAATCGCATCAGTATTAATGGCTAGTTCAACCGTAAGTGCGCAAGAAGCAAGTACACCGATGGATACAAAAAAGTGGCAACATAGTTTCGAAATCTACGCGCTCGCACTCAATATTCGTGGAGACAGCACCATTGGTAATTTGTCAGCAGATGTTGATGTTGATCCTTCATTCATCATGGATCATCTTGATATGACCGCAATGGTGCGTTTAGAGGGTGACTATGACAATCAATGGGGCTATTACATTGACTACAGCTTCATGAAACTAAGCGGAAAAACAAACTCGGTATTAGGATCCAACGCAGAGTTATTAAGAGGCAACCTTGATATCCGACAAGGTGTTTTAGATGTGAAGGGTTTTAAGCGCTACCAATACGATTTTGGCACGATTGATTATCTGTTTGGGCTTCGTTGGTGGGATAACGACATTGATACCAAGCTTTACGGTTCAGGTGGTAGGTTAAGTGTCGACCGATCACTTGATGAAGATTGGGTTGACTACCAAGTAGGTGTGAGATGGATAACGCAGATCAATAAGGATTGGAAGTTTCACGCAACCATTGATGCAGGGCTTGGTAGTGACACCAACTTTACCTCATCTCTGTTAACTGGCGTGCGATACCAGATAAACAGTTGGTCTGACTTAAATGTTGCCTACAAATCGACCTGGGTTGATTACGAAAACAAGGGGACCTTTGAATACGATACCGCATCGCAAGGGTTCCTGATTGGTTGGGCTGCTCATTTCTAGTCAAACAATAAGAGGTAAGCCTGATATCGTTAGGCTTACCTGACAATGTCAATCTTTCAAGAGTTAATGCCGGTTTTAACTAACGAACAAGCAAAACTACCCATCAACGACCTAGTTATTCACAGTGTTTGGAACTACGCACTCTTTCTTCATGATAGTTAAGCCGGCCTCGAGAGTTTCTGTCCAAGCTTGTTCGACGCTTTCATCGTAGTGAGGGTCATATTTTTTAACTGTATTGAGTAACGAATTGAACCACTCGTTGAGCTCAATCTCGGAAATATCCAGCCCTAGGTCTTTATGCCTTTTACCCAATTTCTTTACTGAGTTACGCACGCTTGGTAGACCAGCAGAGTTATAGATAAGAATGATCGAGGCTTTAAGCATCTTGGTTTGTTGCTCTAACCCTATATTTTCAAAACGTTCTGAAAACCTTGGGTTATGCTCGCAAAAATCAGCCAAAAACGTTTCGAGAAATTCTTGGTCAATCCGGCAGCGCTCAAAACTTTCATAAAACAGTTCGTTCGGTTTCATCTAGCCAGTCCTTTGCAAAATTTTGAGTTATCGGGAAGCTAACAAGTCCAGAGCCGCAACTTAGCCAACTCCGAACCATCAATATGATCTAAGTATACGCCACTGTGGCATAAAATGAACGATGGCATAACGTAAACTACGGCATAAAGTGCGTTGCACAAATCTTGTTTCCATCAGGATCTCGCAAATAAGCCATGTACAAGCGACGCTCGTCAGAACCTCTCGCTCCGGGGCCATTTTCAATGCTGGTACCGCCATTTTCGACGCCAACTCGATGCCACTCATCTACAACTTCAGGAGAAGACGCAAGAAAACCCACCGTCATGCCGTTGCCGTGAGTCGCAGGCTGACCATCAATCGGCTTCGTTAAGCCCAACACACCTGTTTGACTAACGTAAACACAGCGCCCTTTAGAATCAACAGAGCCTTCGCTATAACCAAGCACTTTCATGATTGGGTCATAAAAAGCCTTCGCGCGTTCAATATCTTCGGTACCGAGAAAAACATGGCTGAACATAACTAACCTCTTCTTCTATTGAAAGAACAACCTAAACTAGACCTATAATTCGTGTTTGTCTAGGCACGCTATTCGGTCACAACTGTTGCTTAACCCATTGAGCAAACACCTGAAACTTAGTTCGTTGCTCCATGCCTTTCGGGAACTCAGTTAGTCTGTTCAACAATTCGTTGTGCGCCCTGCCCTTGGTCATGCAAGATATCATCAGGATTTAGCAAGTTGCACTTTTGCATACTCAAGCATCCGCAACCGATACAGCCGGTTAAGTTCTCTTGTAGCGATTTAATCTGCGCCATTTTGCTGTCGAGTTGACCCTGCCACTTCTTAGCAACCCGCTCCCAGTCTCGCTTAGTCGCGGTATGGTTCATCGGCAGTGTCGATAATTCTTCGGTGATCTCTTCCAGCGTGAAGCCTATCGACTGCGCGACTTGTATCAAAGCAATTCTTCTCAACATCGCCGACTGATAACGGCGCTGATTTCCGTTAGTACGAATTGAAGCAATCAACCCCTTGGTTTCGTAAAAGCGTAAGGCCGAAGGAGCCACGCCACTGCGCTCAGCCAACTGGCCTATGGTGAGGTATACGATGTTTCTCATGATCTTTCACTTCCTGTTTGAATAGCCGTTTCTTCCTGATAATAACCAGTATACTATAGTTCATTTTAACTTGAAGTTTGCGTTCAAACTTAGGTTTGGGCTAGATTACAAAATACGCGCAACAAAGCAACCTAACGTATTGATTTTTTTGAGCTATGATTTTGTTCGCTGATTACCATACATGTCGTCAAACCCGGGAATGCCTTGCTCCCACACAGGTTTATCTTCACCGACAATGGTTTTCAATGTATCAATGAAGAGCTTGGTTTTTATGGGTGCATCTCGATGTGGGTACACCGCATAGAAAGTGCCAAAGTCATCCAAGTTTAAGTGAGTCATAATAGGCACTAACTCTCCACTGAGCACTTCATCTTCAATCATCTGCGCCGTGACAACCGCGAGAGTACTGCCAGTTAGCGCGCTCTTGGAAATCATCTCAACGTCATTCACTTTATAAGCGGCATTAAGCTGGAAATGCTGCGCTTGCCCCTCTTGATCGACATAAGAAAACTTATCAATCAACAAACCCGGAGCGGCATAGATAGTCGCAGGTAATGACTCTAACTTTTCGATGGTGTTGATCTCGCCATGCTGAGCAATGAACTCAGGTGAAGCGACAATCAGCAATCGACTTCTGGCTATCTTACGGCTGATTAGGCTGGAGTTTTTGGGCTTACCAATACGGAAACCAATATCAAACCCTTCTTTAACCATATCGACGATTCGGTCTTCGAGTCTCAATTCAAAATCAACATCTGGATACTGCTTCTGGAAAACCGCAATCGCCTGCTGAACATATTGTCGACCGAACATGGTCGAGCTGGTGATTCTTAATAACCCTCGAGGCTCTGCATGATAATTTTGCGCCAAGCGTCGAGTATCGTTCAACAGTGCACGAAGCTGATGCGCTTGATTGACCATCTCATTGCCTGCAGCTGTCAGAGATAACGAACGAGTGGTTCGATTGAGTAACCGAACATCCAGCTCTTCTTCAAGACGGCTGATCTGTTTAGAGATAACGGAACGGTCGACGTTTCTTTGCTCCGCCACTTTGACAAACGAACCCAGCTCAACCACTTCAAGTAACAATAATAAACGACTCGATATATCCATAACGCCCTTTGTTGCATTTAAGGCACCAATCAAGTGCCAATATGACTATTTTTCTCATCTTATTACAAATCTATAGTAGCTGCACATAACGGAGACAACATTCAGTCCCGACCTAATAGAGGAACACCCCATGACACTACTATCTGTGACTAACCAAAATGGCATCGCAACAGTATCGATCAACAACCCACCAGTGAACGTGCTGACTTTCGACTTGATCAACGAGATCAATGCCTTTGTACTTTCATTGAAAGATGATCGTGATACTAAGGTTGTGGTCTTCAAATCATTACATGAGAGCTTCTTTCTGGCTCACCTAGATCTCAATGTGATCAACGGTACACAAGGTGGACAAGCTGGTTCGATTGAATTCAACCACATGATTGAGAACATTAAAGCGATGAAACAAGTCTCTGTCGCGGTAGTTGATGGCGTAGCTCGTGGGGGCGGTAATGAATTTGTGATGGCGTGTGACCTTGCTTACGGCACTGAAAACTCGGCGTTCGCACAACCAGAAATTCATGTAAACATCCCAACGGGTGGCCAAGGCGCAGTTCAATTTGCAAGACGCATGGGCAAAAACAAAGCGCTACAAGCTTTGCTGCTTGGTAACGATTTTACGGCTCAACAAGCAGAAGAGCGTAACATCATCACGCAGTTTGTACCGAAGGCAGAGCTAGAGGGTTTCTTAGCAGCGACACTCGGTGTAATCAGCCAATTAGAAGTACGTGATATCGTGATGTACAAAGAGATCATCGCTGCCTCAATCAAAGATGAGCAAGCGGGCGCTGAACTAGAACTTCGTTACTTCTTAGAGCGCGCAAAAGAGCAGAAAACCGCAGCAATTATCGGTGCGTTTCTAAAACACGGTGGTCAAACTGAGCGTGAAGCGAAAGACATTCAAGGTATCTTCGTTGACACCGCAGCAGAGTTATCACAATAGACAATGACGCAATTAAATGGCCATCGCTTGATGGCCATTTATGTATGTATCTACTTATTTATCTATTTATCTGTGCACCGATGTAGTAATTCTCTCACTCACTGAAGCAGTTAGATCTGACTCATGATCGATTTCAGGCTCTCGGCCATTTCGGCATTGATGATCTCACCCGTTTCTACATTAAAGTTGTCGTAGAAACTTGGCACCGACATCGACCCCTTCACATCTGCATCAAAGTAAGGTGCCGAATTTACCGCAGACGACAACACAGAGTTTGCGCCGCCTGGGCCTGGTGATGTGGAGAGCATCACAACAGGTTTGCCTTGGTACACTTTCATGTCGATTCGTGATGTCCAATCAAACACATTCTTAAAGGCTGCGGTGTATGAGCCGTTGTACTCTGCAAAAGAGATGACCACAGCATCAGCTTCGCCAATCTTGCTAAAAAAGCGCTGCGCGTGTTGATGAACGCCGGACTCTTTTTCTCTATCTTCACTATAAATAGGCATCTCGAAATCATTAAGATCGAGCACCTCTACTTGTGCGCCCTCAACTAAGCTTGCGGTGTACGCTGCCAATTGTTGGTTAATCGATGCTTTACTGTTGGTCGCGCCAATCGCTAATACTTTCATTGTTGATCCTTGTTCATTTTTCTCACCTTTATGCACTAGGTGACAAGGTGATAGATTGTGTTTTTAGATTGGGGATGATGATAAAACCTCAAGTTAACTTGAGGTAAAGCGATATTTTCAAAAAAACAGGAAATAACTTAAAAACACTTATAAAGCAGTTAATTACGAAAGGTTAAACATAGATTGGCATTACACAGACAAAAATAAGCACACCCAAAATACAGTGAGTGTGCTTTATCGAAATACTATTTACTTAAGTTGATTTGGTGAACTGACACCAGAGTAAGCGACTCCAGATAGTTCGGCCATTTCGCGATTCCATGTTGCCAAATCGTGAGGGTTAAACTGATTCAAATGATCATGACCGCACGCTCTCGCCATCACTTGCATCAATTCAGTCGAGGCTTCGAAGAAATTCTTCAATTGATTCGATGCCTTCTCGACATTTAACCGTTGGCGTAAATCGGCTTTTTGAGTCGCGATACCCGCAGGGCAATTATTGGTGTTACACATTCGGGCGGCAACACAACCTATCGACTGCATGGCACTGTTTGAGATAGCGACCCCATCAGCGCCAAGCGCCATCGCTTTTACGAAGTCCATCGGAACACGAAGCCCACCAGTAATGATTAAGGTGACTCTGTCACTGACGCCTTGTTTATCCAGATAGGCTCTGGCACGAGCAAGCGCTGGAATGGTCGGCACACTAATATGGTCACGGAACATTTCTGGTGCCGCCCCAGTACCACCACCTCGACCATCCAAGATGATGTAATCGGCACTGGCATCAAGTGCGAACTGAATATCCTCTTCAATATGATTAGCACTCAACTTGAAGCCAATTGGGATCCCGCCCGTCACTTCTCGAACTCGGTCGGCAAAATTTTTGAAATCCTCGACGGTTTTTAGATCAATAAAGGTGGGTGGAGAAATCGCGGCGGTACCCGCTTCAATGCCACGCACCTCTGCTATCTTGCCAATGTTCTTCGCCCCCGGTAGGTGACCACCTGTTCCGGTTTTAGCACCCTGCCCACCTTTAAAATGGAAGGCTTGGACATTTTTGAGCTTAGATTCATCGTAACCAAATTGTGCGCTGGCTAGTTCGTAAAAGTAACGTGAGTTTGCCGCTTGCTCTTCGGGTAACATACCGCCCTCACCGGAGCAGATACCCGTCCCTGCGAGTTCGGCACCTTTCGCCAATGAGACTTTTGCTTCTTCAGATAGCGAGCCAAAACTCATATCAGACACAAACAAAGAGATGTCCAATTTGAGTGGCTTCTTCGCTTTGGGGCCAATAATCAGTTCAGTTCCAACGGGCACATTCTCCAGCAAAGGCTTGGTGGCCATTTGCGCGACCATCACTTGAATATCGTCCCAGTGAGGCAATAGATGTCTTGGAACGCCCATGGAGGTCATTGGCCCATGATGTCCAACCTTGGATAAACCATCACGCGCCAGTTGATGAATAAACTCGACGGTAGGTTCTTCTTTGGTTGCGCTCGCAGCTGGCGACAAATCTGGCGCAGCCGCTTGAATGTGAACCTCCGGGCCTTCTTGCCCAACTTGTTCCGCTGTGAACTGTTTATGAGTGCCATCGCAGAAAGGAAGGTTGTTGGAATACTTACAGCGACAAAGGTAGGCGTCTCCGCTCTCTTCGGCGACAAAGCTTTTCGGTTTGAACCCCGTACCAGCATGAGAACCGTCACAAAACGGTTGGCTTTTCGATTTCCCGCAGGTACAGAAGTAATACTCTTCTCCCTCTGTCAGCTCGATTTTGACGGGTTTGTTATCCGCGATTACTGGACTCTTCATAGTTCGTTCACCTTTTCTTTTTTATGATTTGATGACTGAAGCGATGACTTGCTCGCAAGAATAAAGTAAAGGTGAGATACGCGGCTAATTCAATAAACGGATGAAGTAAAGCGACTCCAGTCTAAAGCCTGAATCACCATCAAACCGATAGCCATCGTGCTGATATTCATATCTTGGTTTTATGCCTCAACAATATCTATTCTGTCTAAATAATGGAAAACCACTTTTAAAGACCAACACCAAGGCTCTCATCATTAACTCAAGTTTTAAGTTTGTAGGGTTAGATCAGACAAACTGAAATTTTGTTATATAAAAATTGAGCTAGAATTATCTCAGCTTCCAAAGGTAAGCCAGAAATACAAACGGCAGTACGACAATTAATTTCAGCTGAAATAGGTAAACACTTTAACCTTTCCAGCAACAAAGAGAGAAATCATGAAAAAATCATTCAAGAAAGGCCGTATAAGCGGACTTGTTAGTATCGCATTGTGCCTAGGTGCGTCAGGTGCTTTTGCCGCGGATTACGACCTAGTTATCGAGAATGGACGAGTGATGGACCCTGAAAGCATGCTGGATGCTGTATTAAACGTCGGGATCAAAGATGGTCAAATCATCAAAATCACGGCAGAAAAACTCGACGGTGATGAGACAATCGATGCAACAAATCAAGTGGTTGCCCCAGGTTTCATTGATACCCACTTTCACTCGCTAGATGGTTTATCTATCAAGCTTGCAGCCCTAGATGGTGTAACAACGGGTATGGATCTGGAAGTCGGTGCGATTCGCGTCGGTGAGTGGTATGAAGAAAAAGCGGGTAAATGGCCACTGAACTACGGTACTGGTGTCAGCCACGAAGGAGCTCGTCTTCAAATCCTAGATCCTGAAGTGAAAATTACAGGCCCACATGATGCAACTACGATTCTTGGCTCGCTTCGAACTGAAGCGGCTAAAGACGGTGTGAGTGGCTGGTCTGAGACCAAAGCTGATATCGAGCAGATGAACCAAATCCTTTCTGTTCTTGATCAAGGCTTTGCAGAAGGTGCATTGAACCTAGCTTCAACAACCGCTTATATGAAAGATGGTTTGACGGCATTTGAGATGTACGAGTCCATGAAAGTCGCAGCAAACTGGGACCGATTTGTATCATCACATACCCGTTTTCACGCTAACCCTTCAAATCCAGAAGCACAGCTGGGTTTTGACGAAATCTTTACCAATGCGATGCTTCTCGACTTACCATTTTTGATGCTCCACAACAACGACTTCGGTTGGTGGGAAGTAGAAGAAAAGCTAAAGCTTGCACGAGAGAAAGGCTTAGTGATGTGGTCTGAATACTATCCATATGATGCGGCATCCACTGCGATTGGTTCATCTTTCCTTGTACCGGAGTCTGTGGAAGGGATGTACAACGCGAAGTATGAAGAAATGATGTACGACCCAACACGCGATAAATTTCTGACCAAAGAAGAGTATCTGGTCATTGCCGCTGAAGAACCGGGTCACTTGGTGGTTCTGTTTAGCCCTGCACGTAAAGATTGGATGAAATACTGGCTACAAATTCCAAACATGACCGTTGCAGCAGATTCTATCTATTCAGGTTTAGGTACTGATTCTTGGGATGCCGATCCAACAGAATATCAAGGTCACCCTCGAACTGCGGGTACTCGAGGCAAAGTATTACGTATGGCACGTGAAGAAGGCGTACCATTGTTATTCACACTTGCTCAAACGTCTTACTGGGCAGCAAAGCATCTAGGTGATGCGGGTGTTGAATCAATGAAAGTTCGTGGTCGTATGCAAGAAGGCATGGTTGCGGATATCACCATTTTCGACCCAGAAAACGTAACCGATAATGCGACTTACAAAGCCAAAGAACAAGGCAATCCAACAACCGGTATTTCTTATGTCATCGTAAATGGTGAGCAAGTGGTTAAAGAAGCTGAGTTCCAAAAAGTATGGGCAGGCCAACCCATTCGTAACACACCATCGGATGAATCGCGATTTGAAGGATTGAGCAAAGAAAAGTTCTTGGAAAACCTAACAGTACCAACGATTTCTATCGATGACTCGGGTGCCTCTGGCAATCCGCAACTATAGAAAAAAGTGAGGTAATCATGATCAAAAAGGCTATATGTGCATTGCTACTCACGGGTTCGTTTTCAGGAACGACAAGTGCAACTAGCATCGATGATATGGGATTTGATGTGTCTAGTTTTAAACAAACAGGACAACAAATATCTGTCAAAGAACCGAAAGCGCCAACGTTAGTTCAGGAGAGTAAACTGGCCTCATATGTAAGCGAAGTCGGCGTAGATGTCGCCAATTTGTCTCAGGTGCAAGTTGATGATTTGATCGGAAGTTATGACCAATTGCCATCAGCGATCTTTTGTGATGAACATCAAGAGTTCGAGATTCAGATATCAAGGACGAATATCTGGCAAAGAACGAAACTGATGAAGTTACGACAAGCGATTGGAGACGATCTACCTAACGCGCACTAATATGCCCTCATAACAGCCAGTGATTTTTACTGGCTGTTTTTTCATCTAATAAACCCAAGTTAGAAGTATTCATCATAAACGTGTTGGATGTATTCATTAGCAGCAGTAACGATAGATTCCCTTATCCCTTCAATATGTAAAGAATGTGGGCTCCATAAAGAAATGGGAACCTCTAAACCTTTTTTAATCTCAGTAGGCTTGAGCTCAACTAAATTCTGCTGCACAAATTCAGAGTAAATAACAGAGCGAGGAAGTAACGCCCAACCTAAGTCTAGCCGAACCAATTGGATCACAAGCGCAAGTTGGTCAACAAGCTCATAGTTAGCAGAAAGGGTGACTTTATCTGCCATCCCTTCATCGATTAATGATTTCAAGATTAACTGCTTAGATATTTTTAACTTAGAGAACAGTTCGTTTGGTGGCGTTTTACTCAGTTCACTGCCTTTACTTGCGAATGGGAGCAGCGTAAGGGTTTCTAGGTAAACCGCGTGAAAGCTATTCATCGCCCTACTCTCATGAGTATTCAAAAAACCGAAGTGCAGTGTCCCATCTTCAATCCCCTGCTCAATCTCCTTTTTATTCATGACCAGCATATTGACTCGACAACCTGGAAAGTCTTTTTGTAATTGCATTCTGATATCAGCCAAAATGAGCTGTGGCATAAAGCTTAGATAACCGATATTGATGGTTTCTGGTTCGCCTTGGGAGATGTTGAGCGCTATTTTATCAAAGGCTTTTAGCTGCTCAACGGCTTGCTTGGCATAGCGGTAAAGTAATTTACCTTCTTGTGTTGCTTCAACACTGCGACCTTTGCGCTCAAAGAGTGCGACATCAAGAATATCCTCTAAATTGACAACAACTTGCCCGATGGTACTACGGTGTTTATCTAGCTTAGCGGCAGCCTTGCTAAAAGATTTTTGCTCGTAAACCGTCACAAAGGTGGAGAGTTGCTCGAGGCTGAAATTCATAGATGACTCCAATATTCAAATAATGCTTTATTACTTTCAAATCAATCACTTTGACGTGATGAGTATAGACAGAACATGCATAGGTTACGACTTCCACCTCAAAAAAAAACAACAAGGTTCAAATAGTTTGTCTGATCACGTCAGACAATAGCAATTCTGAGTTTCCATTAAACGTTTATATCATTCCGGCTTATCTAAACAACCTATGTGAAATACCGATACGAATACAAAGAAGACTTTATCCAAAGCGGTGGATTTGGCATCAACAACCAAACCGCGATTGGTGGTACTGCTGCGGCATTCCTGAACGTTAAAAACTGGCGACGATGGCACTTTTTTCACCTTCAATCCGGAATACACATATATCGACGGCGATCTTGAAAGCAGCACCTTGAAAACAACACTCCGTCTAGCAACACCTTTATCACAAGATAAATCTCGCTGGGGAGAGCTTAGAGTTGAGAACACTTATGGCGAAGTAACAATCAAGTTCAGTCATCCAATCCTAAAGTAGATACATCATTATTTTTGCACTCAGCGTATTTGATTAACCAAGCTGAGTCGTAATTACTAAGAGGTTAAAATGAAACATCTTTTGAATATGTCAACGATTGCTCTGATATTGGCATCAGGGGCAACAACCGCTGAAGTAATGTCAGTAGAGTCCTCGACTTCGCGTTCACATTACGATTCATGGAATGAAACCAAGCAAAACCTTCAAAAAGAGCATGGCTTACAGTTGGGCATGGATTACAACATGCTGAGTATGGGAGCGATTGATCCTCTTGGGGATGCATCTGCTGCGGCAGGAGCATTAAGAGTCTTTGGTCAATGGGATCTTATAGAGACAGAAGATGGAGACAAAGGCGGAATTGTATTCAAGTTTGAGCATCGACATAAATACACAGAAAACTCCCCGAAAGAATACGGTTTGGCCGATCTCGGTTACTTAGGTTTTGCTCACTCCTTATATGGTGATCAAGGCTTTAGAACCACTCATTTATTTTGGCGTCAATCTCTACTGCAAGAACAGATGGTGGTTTACGCCGGTTTCTTAGACATGACGGATTACACCGATTTTTATGCGTTAGCTAGCCCATGGAATGACTTCAACAGTGGTGTGTTTACTTCCGGAAGTGGAACGATTGGTGGATTGCCTGATGGTGCACTGGGTGTTATGGCCGGCGGTTTTTTCTCAGATAGCATTTATGGCTCGGCCAGTATTCTTGATGCTAAAGGCAACGCTTCTGACTTAGTTGAAGGAGCCAAAGAGCTCGTTGACACAGGGGCCACTTGGAAAAGCTTAGAACTCGGTTGGACACCAAGTAAAGATATGCTGTTCATCAGCAATGCTCATATCAGCCTATGGCAGCGTGACGCAGTTGGAAACGATGATGAAGGTTACGGTATCAACCTGTCTCTATCAGGTTTAGTGGCTGCACGTTGGTTGCCTTTCATTAGGGCTGGATGGGCTCAAGATGGCGGAGCCATGTATGACGCCTCAGTAAGCGCCGGCTTTGGTTACATTCCTGCACAGAGAAACCAAGACATGTTTGGACTGGCAGTTAACTGGGCAAGCCCAATGGAGAGCACAACGCAAGGGTTGGACTTAGACGACCAATATACAACTGAAGCGTATTACCGAGCTCAAATCACACCATGGCTGCAAATTTCTCCAAGTGTGCAAGTTCTGAATCACACCGCGGTTGATCTGACCAATGGCTTCGACAACATCAATTTAATCCAGAATAAAACCGATGTGGTATTTGCCCTAAAAGCAAAATTCGAGTTCTAAATTAAACACACGTACAAATGATATTAAGGAAAATATCGTTATTAACCTTGCAGGAGTGCTAAATAAATTTCGAGTAAAAAATGAAAGTAAAAATATTCTTGGCGATACTCTTAGGTATGGCTTGTAATACTGCGACTGCGGAAGCAGAAAAAACAAGTAACGATCAAGTACAACGAATTATTCTTGTTCGACATGCCGAAAAGCCAGATGACGGCCTTGGTAACCATTGCTCCAACTGCGATCCAATATGGCATGCCCATCAACACACAATATGGTTGGAATGACTTTGAAGTTATTCTTAGATAAATACCGTAATGCAGATCTTTTACTGGCGTGGGAACACATCAGCATTGAAGTGCTTGTTACTTTGATTAAGCATCGCTTTGATAACGTTGACCCAATCCCAGAATGGCCAAATTCTGATTACGACATGTTTTTAAGTTAATCATCGATTGGAGTAAACCGAGTGATCTGACAATCAATGTTCATAAACAAAAGTTTGGAGACATCTCGACTGAATGCCCTAGCACCAAATAAGTTGCTGGTTAATGGCTTTTATCGAACAACAATCAGAAGAGTGAATTAACCTCAGCCCGAGTACACAATAACAAGTTACTCCGTACTCAGGCAAAAACTAGTCAACCTTTAATACAACAAGCCTCTAATCAAACAATTCGATAACCAATTTATTGTCTTTAATCACTAGATTGGGTTCCGATGACTTAATCAACGACTCTTGAACCTTGTTGCTGTCGAGTTTGTAAACCGGAGACTGGGACAAAGCAAAACCTATCATCGATACAGCTGGTTTGAGTAGTGTCTCTATTTCAGGAGAAAGCTGTTTGTCTTTTTCTTCAAAGCGCTCTAAACGCAGTGATTTCAAATAAATCTCGCCGCTCTCTTTGTCATATTCAGGAATCGCACTGAACTCGATATCAAGATCCAACCTCATATTCGGCACGTTAAACACCTGAACTTGTGCATTGGTATTCGCCAGAACAGACACGCGCTCGGCATCAGCTCGGCCAATTTGCACCGCTAAGTCATCGACAGCGACTTGCGCATACATAACGTTTTGTACACCCACTTCTTGCTCTAACATCACCGAATCTTGAAGGTAGTTCGTCATTTCTTGCTCGGTCACGCTGTAGCTAACACAACCACTTAGCATTAGGGCTATGAAGGCTATAATGAAGCGGCTCATTGATTTCGTTGTCATTGGGGATCGACTCTTAATATGTAATTGCATGGAACGGATTTTACCTCGAGATGGTACTGTAAAATAGTCGTCACAATTACAGTGTCGGATAACTGAGTAAAATGATCCACCTAATCGGTGATTGCGTATAGTTGGGAATTGGTAAAAATAGTAAGGGAAGCAATGACTTCATTAACGATATTCTACGATGGGACTTGCCCGTTGTGCGCAAAGGAGATGGCGGCACTTGCAAAGCATGATGTCGAGAATAAGATTCAAACCATCGATATCTACAGTGAAGCCTTTTCAGACTACCCTCAGATTGATGCCGACGCAGCCAACACCATTTTGCATGCACTGGATGAGAATGGAAAACTGCTGCTAGGTTTAGACGTGACCTACCAAGCGTGGCGCTTAGTAGGAAAAGGTTGGCTATACGCCCCTTTACATTGGGCGATATTCAAGCCAGTGGCCGACTGGTGTTATCTTCGGTTTGCCAAGAACCGATACAAAGTCTCTTTCTGGCTAACTGGAAAGTCACGCTGCGATGGTAACAGCTGCTCAAAATAGTACTTGGTTAAGACATACCACTTGCGACTTTGTAATACACCACACCAAACAGCGCAGCAAAAACTAAAACGGTAACCGCGACTTTTAACCAAATAAACTTCATGTTTTGTCCTTTAAATTCTGTTTACTGTTTCGCGAGACAAGTTACCACAACAAAACATTCGGTTGGGTAATGATTTATAGAACTTTGTAGTGAGTCTTGATAACTAAGTGAGAACCTTTATGTCGGCAAAAGAGAGAAATCTACCTACCCATCGTATTTCAAGATTCAGTAAGTTCGCCTCGCTGGCAACAAGGGTCGCGGGTAATGTGCTGACGGAAGGCACCAAGCAAATAGCACAAGGCAACAGGCCCAAAGCAAAAGACTTACTGCTAACGCCACAAAACATTGCTCGGCTCACCGATCAACTCGCACACCTGCGCGGTGCAGCAATGAAACTGGGGCAGATGCTATCAATGGATGCAGGCGATGTCTTAGAACCTGAATTAGCCGATATTCTTTCTCGCCTGCGCTCAGACGCAGATCCTCTGCCAACAAAGCAGCTCAACCAAGTGTTAGAAAGCTCACTCGGCATCAACTGGAAAGCCGAATTCCTTTCCTTCAACTTTAAACCTATTGCCAGCGCATCTATAGGCCAGGTTCACCAAGCCTATAGCGATGCGGGAGACAAACTTGCCATAAAAGTCCAATACCCAGGCATTCGAAAAAGCATCGACAGTGATGTAGACAACGTAGGTACATTGCTGAACATCGTTGGTTTGATTCCCAAGTCTGTCGATTACAAAGGCTTATTAGAAGAGGCAAAAAAACAACTACATGATGAAGCCGACTATGCTCGCGAGGCTGACTATGCGACTCGTTATCAAAATGCATTAAAAGAGCACTCTCACTTCGTCGTGCCTAAGATTCATGCGCAAATCTCATCAGAATCGGTGCTCGCCATGGACTTCATTGAGGGCATCTCGATAGAGCAAATTGAAGGTTATGATCAAAGTACTCGAGATTTTGTGATGCACAGCTTGCTCGAGCTTCTGTTCAGAGAGTTATTCGACTTCAAGATGGTGCAAACCGATCCCAACTTCGCCAACTATCTTTACGTTGAAAACACGCGACAGATTGGGCTTTTAGACTTTGGGGCAACCCGAGAATACAGCGACCGCTTCAGTGATGGCTATCGTTTGGCTTTTACCTCTGTGATTACTCACGATGAACAAGGACTCAACAAGGCGTTAGAGCAGATTGGATTTTTTAGCGAGACCATCCTCCCAGACCAGCGCCAAGCGATTCTCAACTTAGTGAAAATGGCCTGTGAACCCATGCTTGTCGATGAAGATTACGACTTCAAAGCCAGTGGTTTAGCCCAAAGGCTTCGTGAAGCGGGAACCATACTCAGCATGGAGCAAGAGTATTGGCACACACCACCAGCAGACGCTCTATTCCTCCACCGAAAGATTGGAGGCATGTACCTGCTGGCATCTCGCCTTGGAGCCAAGGTGAATATCAGGAGCTTGGTGGCTCCATATCTTATCTCAGAGAGCAAAAGCACAACTAAAAGCGCGAGTTAATGAGACAGTAAATAATACGCAAAGTGATCATTTCATCGTGCTCAAGAGTAATAACCATTACGCCAACTAAAATGAGCCAACCCTATGAAATGTTCACTACTTTGCTCAACCGCACTGATTACAAGCCTCACGAGTTCCATCGCCTTTGCAGCGAGCTGTCCCGAAATACTTAATGGCAAACAGCGCTTGTTAAACTCAACCGAAGAAATCGCCTTGTGCGATGAGTTTCAAGGCAAAACTCTATTGGTGGTAAATACAGCGAGCCAATGTGGCTTCACTCCGCAGTTTGAGCAACTCGAGCAACTTCATCAAACCTACAAAGACCAAGGCTTCACGGTTATCGGTTTCCCAAGTAATGATTTTCGCCAAGACAAGGGAAGCGAAGAGAAGGCGGCAAAGGTTTGTTACCTAGACTATGGCGTGACCTTCCCAATGATGGCGCGAGCTTCACTGTCTGGTAGCAACGCCAACCCCGTGTTTACAGAGATACAACAGCAAGCGGGCGTAACGCCTAAATGGAACTTTTACAAATTCTTGATCAGTAAAGAAGGTAAAGTCGTCGCCACCTTCCCTAGCTCCACATCTCCAGTGAGTGCCACGCTCAAAAACGCGATTGAGCAGCAGTTATGAAGGCGGATTACATGGCAACAACTCAAACCCGTAACACCATGGCCAAACTGGGGTACATGGGGTTAATTCCGTTTTTATTCGGTCTTCTCCTTTCGCTCACCGACAGCCAATTTATGGGGATAAGCGGTGAAACGCTGTTCATCACCTACAGCGTGGCAATTTTGAGTTTTCTTTCAGGGATCTTGTGGGCAAATGGCATCGAAAACTTTGAAAGCCAATCAAGTAACAAAGCACTGCTAATAAGCAACGCGATTGTGCTCATCGCTTGGCTGGCAGTATTGCTTGGCGAACAAAAAGAGCTAGTGACAACTCTGATTCTCATCTTTGGTTATATTGCGGTTTGGCGAGCTGAAAGGACGATGAGAGAAGAGAACCAGAGCCAAGGTCCTGATGGCTACTTTGATATGAGGACTCGGCTGACCTCTAGTGTCGTGTTAATGCACGGTATCGTGATGCTAACCTAGAGCTACGAGATTGTCTTTGAAGTGTGAGCCTTTGATTTAGTTAAGCGCCTTTGTTAAAAACCGTTAGCAACAATCTAGATGATGAGCTTCATCACTAACCTCGGCTCATCATCACCAAAGTAGTTGTCTTCTTGCTTGATGGTAACGAACCCCATCGATGCATAAAGCGCACGAGCCGATGTGTTATTTGGGTCTACAGTGAGCAAAAGCCTAGCATCTCGAGGCAACTGCTCAACCGCCTGTTGCATCAGTTTCCGGCCAACTCCCATGCCACGATAATTCTGGTCTACAGCCAATGATAGGACCCAAAACTCATTCTGCTTGTCTGTGGTTGTCGTTAAGGCATAGCCAGCAATCTTTGAGTCTTGCTTAGCAACCAATAAACCTTTTCCCCAGCAATCAAAGGCCTGACGAAAGAAAAACAGCGGATAGGCGTGAGCGCCAAACAAAGCATGTTCAAGCTGGTAGATATCAGCCAGTTCTTGTTTTTCCGCACAAACAACATTCATAGATAGACCTCATTTAAACCGAACCTCAAGTTTAAGCATGCAAACTCAAAGGTGCTATTAATAATATATCAACAGCCTAAAGGCTTACGAAGTACCTTAACGAAGATGCCACTTAACTAACGCCTGAGGAGTAGATTAGGTTACTTATGTTTTACTGTCGAATAACCAACAAATTTGCGCCAGATAACGCAAGAAAAACCGAGCACGCTTTGTTAAAACGTTTTGCCATTTGTGGCTTAGAGAACCAGTTTCTGAGGTATAAGCCAAATGCCGCGTAGATCGATATCGCGAGCATTTCTAACACTAGAAAGGTGCTACCTAAAACAAAGAATTGAGTATTTACGTTCGCTGAAACATCGACAAATTGAGGAAGGAATGCAGTGAAAATGAGTATCGCTTTTGGATTGCCAGCAGCGAGTGCAAATTCTTGTTTAAACAGACCAAACCAATTCTTATTTCGTTCGATATCCACGACCGGACTGGCGTGTGAGCGCCATAGGTTGAACGCGATCCACAACAGATACATCGCGCCAAATAGTTTGATCAGGAAAAACAGCGTTTCAGAAGTATAAAGCACAACCGCTAAGCCAGATGCAGCCAAAGCAATCATGCCAGAAAAAGCGAGGATTCTTCCTAGGCCTGCGACAAAGGCGGCCTGAAATCCGTAACAACGGGCGTTGTTCATTGATAACAAATTGTTTGGGCCCGGAGTCATGTTGAGCGCAAAACAAGCGGGGATAAACAGCAGTAACTTCCAGATTTCCATTGGTGCTTCCTAATTGCCAAATGCCGTGATTATAAAATCCTTAAACAAGGTCTTATCGTTTATAACAGCATTTCATATCTTTTGTAACTGCATAAAAAATAAGCACCAAATCTATACAGTAAATTTTCAATCAGTTCTCAAAAAACTGTTCGTACTCGGGTGTCGCTAGATTTTCGGCGACACCAATCTCACCGACGAAATAGATAGCGCTCGCAATTGTATCTATCGTTGGGTTTGATTCTCGCTCTGGGAAGTCGCCAACAGCAGGAACAGGTTTTGGCGCAGACACCGAACTACAAACAAGGCTATTACATACCTTGTTTTGATTTTCTAAGGAGATAGCTTCAGGAACGTCAAAGTGCTGAGTGAGTACGTCGTGGTTAGACAATTCAGACGAAGCGTACGATAAGGTTGAGAATAGAGCTGAGAGCACAATCCACTTGTTCATGTATCTTTCCATTGATGGCATTCATTGAATTTATAAATACTATCGAATCTCACACATTATGAACAGTGTTTTATTTTAATTTGCGTGAGACTGCTTACCCAGCATCAACTTGTCGAGCAGAGCTTGCGGGACAACGATCACTGAGTATTTAACAAAGGCCACCAGCGCGATTACACCAACAGCCGATCCAAGAATAAAGTCATGGACATCAACCAACACCAATCCCAGAAGTTGATCACTTGCTATCGCTACTAATGCGATGCTAACTGCGGTTACCCACTTGCTGTGTTCATAAGGTAATTGTTCCATCGCTTGGCTTACAACATACAGAAGCATGAGCCGCACAACATAAGTTGCACAAAGAACCGCGACAACACCCCACACGCCATAAATAGGCGTCACTGTGAAATAACCAATGGCCGCCAAGACCGCACATCCACCTTGAATCCACATTTGAGATTGACTCGAATCGCCACTGAAACAACCAAGGTTAAGATAATCACCTGCATTTTTGATAACGCTAATCGCAAGCAGCGCAACAACAATGGCCCCCGCGTAATGATAACTGCTCGGTAAAATGAGAGAAATAAATCCGGGTACCGTTAGAATCATCAACGAACCTAAAACAATGGCGAGGTTCACTCCGACTAACGCCCTATCGGCACACATCTTACTGCCACCCGGCTGTTGAAGCATCGCCACACGGTTTGGAAACCACCAAAGCGCGTAAGGCTGCAACAACAGACCAAGAATCAACGCGAACTTTCCGCTAACCGCATAAATCGCGAGTTCTTCGACACCGACGAAGCTTGCCATTACCCAGCGGTCGAGCCCCATGATCATATACATTGATGCACCGCCAACCAGAACGGGCAGTCCGAATTTTAAGATCTTCGCCGAGTATTTGAAGCAACCAAAAGATCCCATCTCTTGCCATTGATAACGCACTAAACAAACCATTAGCAACACACTGGATACCGCAGCTGAAATCAACACGCCATCTATACCGTATCCAGCCTCAAGCAAAACAAAAGTCATGATGGCTTGAACACCGGCTTTCAACACATTGAGCATGCAAAAACGTTTCGCCATCGCGTTCATACGCATCAGCGTTAGCGGGATAGAAATCGCCCCATCGAGCATGGTAGGAATAAGCAGAAGCAGTATCTGGTAAGGCTGGAATTCAACTGGCAACATTAAGATTAACAACGGCATACTGAGGGCAATCAAGGCGCCCCCAAGCACGCACACCAGCACGCTCAATGTGAAGCAGTTCGAGACGAGCTTTTGCTTTTCATCACCTTCGGCGACACCCACATAACGATACATGGCATCGACAATACCGAAGCTGAACAATATCGTCCCAATGTCTGCCAGCAAGACAATGGCTTCTAAGGAACCATACTCTGCCAACGTCATATTGTGCGTAATGTACGGGATCATCACCAATGAAATCCCTTTCATCATTAATATACCGATGGCGTAGTAAGCCGACTGCTTTAAAGAACCCATAGTCGTCACCTTTTCCTTACCAAGCTGGCTTTAGGAAACTTTTACAGTCTCCAATTAGGTGTCGCAATGTGCGTTTTTGAGGTGACATGACCAAAGAACGGAAACTGTAGGCAATAGCCTGTCTATTCTGTTGTAAACCTCGATAATAGTCAGCATAACCTTCCAGTATTCTCGCCTTTGCGATTTTGAAGCTAGAAGTGGGTAGATTCCATCGTTGACTGTCATTTTGGTAATGTTGAAGAATAGTCTCTATAGACTGCAAATTTCTCAATTTAAGACTTTCAGTTTGGGTAACAGAGCTCGCTCTCATCAAGTAGCCAACCTGCACCGAGTTCAACACACCGATCTGATGGTTTTCACTCATTCGAAGCCACAGTTCCCAATCTTCCCCATACTTGATGTCAGCATTGAAACTGTCTGTTTGAGAAAACACATCCGCTTTCACCATGACCGTTGATGTTCCAATCACGTTATTTTCTATGATGAACTCCAACGGGTTCTCGATATTGATGAACAGCTCATCTTGATCTTGAAACTGCGACCAGTAACTAAAGCAGTCGACTATTACTTGGTAATCTTCAGTAAGATGCTCGTAGTTAGTAAAGCTCATCGCGAGATCAGGGTAACGTTGATGAAATTCGAGTTGGCGCTCAATTTTTTCAGGAAACCAGAAATCGTCTGCGTCTAAAAAAGCGATGTATTCACCGGTCGCCTTTTCAATCCCTAGGTTTCTCGCTTGAGGCGCACCAACACCCAATGTGGACAACGTAATAATGCGTTCATCGTCTATAGAAGCAAGATACGTCGACGTTCCATCGTTACTGTTATCGTCAATGACAATCAGCTCAACATCTTGATGAGTCTGCTTTAGTACACTACCAATCGCTTTCGGCAGGTAATCCAAACAATTGTAGGTAGGAATAACAACACTTACTTTAGCCATAATGACGCCCTCAGATTTATACGTTATATGGCTGACGTTGCATGTTCTATGCCGAGAGTGTCTTACTACAAAATCACCTCTATATCAGTCACCTACGCGTCCATTCTCAAAATGACGACCAAACACAGATGTTCAAAAAAACTGCAACTCCAATTTGATTATCAATTTGAGAAAACGAGCCACCTCTTAAGGGGTAACCTTCGAAAAGCAATCAGAAAGCCCTCCAAAGCTACGATTCGATCTTGGTTCGTATCTTGCTTTATTGGTTATTACCTTGGCTTGATAGCTTTAGTCATATGGATTTGAGGAGTAAGGAATGAAGAAAGTAGCATTTGTGGCGCCAACCTACCCAGTACTCAGTGAGACCTTCATTCAAACAGAAGTCGAATCTGTGAAAGCGTGTGGGCACGATGTGTGTGTAATGACGTTCAAAATTGAAAACAGTGAAAAACAGTTCGACTACGACATTGTCGAAATAGGTAAAAATGTTCGGAAGGGTAAAGTCGCCAGCATTAACTGGATAGGTTTCATCAAGGCTGTCTCATTTATTTCTAAGCAAACCAGCATGCCCAAAAAGTCACTGTTCGCTTATGGGTTTAAATTAGCGCTGCAACTCGCGGAAAACGACGTCGAACACGTTCACGCGCATTTCTGTCAGCACACCACTGCTCACGCCATCGTCGCGGCAAAGCTGCTGAATATCACCTGTTCGTTCGTTGCTCATGGTCATGATGTTTACGAGTTCGCTTATGACATTGAACATAAAATCTCATCGAGTGATTTTGTGGTTGCAGTGTGTAAAGACATGCTCGCTGACTTCAATACCATGGCGAAAGGAAACATTAAGCTCCTGCACTGCGGAGTGAATACTAAACAATTCCAACTCAACCCAAAAACCGAAACGAAACAACTTCGCTTTGTTTTCCTTGGCCGATTAGTGGAGCAAAAAGGCATCCACCATCTTATTGATGCATTGGCGCCGATTGCCGAACCTCTCGACATTCATCTCGATATCATCGGTACTGGCGATTTAGAGCAACAGTTAAAATTGCAGGTCAAAGAAAAAGGACTTGCTCGAAACGTGACCTTTCTTGGAGCGAAACCTCACGAATGGGTAAAAGAAAAACTATCGAACTATGACAGCCTAATCGCGCCCTTCTGTTTTTCCGAAACCGGATGTGTGGATACAGGGCCTCTGGTTTTAAAAGAAGCGATGGCTGTGGGAACACCAGTCATTACCACCAACATCATGGGATGCAAAGAGATCGTCTCACCAGAGACAGGCTTTGTGGTTAGCGAAAAAAACGTGGAAGAATTAAGAGAAGCGATTGAGCGTTTCGCGCAGCTAAGCAGCAACGATAAAGCATCGATGGGTTTAAAGGCACGTGAGAGAGTGAAAGACAGTTTTAATTCGATCAAACAAGCTCAGCAATTATCTCGTTGGATAGAGAACCCAGCTCAATAAGGATTAACTCAGGCAGTAAGCATCGCAAGGGCTGCTACGTCTCACAAGAACGACTAAGCACCATAAGAAAGCGGAGCACCACAAAACAAAAGAGCGCTACATCAATTTGAAATGTAACGCTCAACTTAGCACTGCCCAATGATCGCGACTTATGCTTTCAGTAGCTTTTCATTAAGAAGCCTAACTAGCCTGCTCGCAGTGCCAAAATAGACTCAATATCTTCGATGTCACGATATTGAGCGAGTTGTTGCTCTTTCGATGAAATAGCCACAATCGACATTCTATCGGCCAGTTCGTTACCTTCAATACCAACGTGACCGTTCACATGGTAGATGGTAATTTTTGAAGCCAGTTCTTGGTAGAGCGCATACGCAGGCTTAATAATATCGAGGTTTTTGATCTCACCGCCAGACTTGGTCCAGCCCTTTTTCTCCCAACCCGTTGCCCACTTAGTAATACAATCAATTGAGTACTTAGAATCACAATAGATCGCAACAGAGAGGCCCGCGTTTAGCTTCTCTTTTGCGAGAATAAACGCTTGCTTAAGCCCATGTAATTCGGCGGTATTGTTGGTACCAACAGGTTGATACAAGCCATACCACAATTCTGTTAATTGGTTGTTTCGGTATACCGCTAAACCCGTCCCCGCTTCACCGGGGTTTGGCTCACAAGCACCGTCAGTAAAGATCTTGATATCAAAAGGCATATCAGTGATTTGCTGCTCCGAAAGAGGCGGCACCTTAGCTTTCGTCGCCTTACCCGCAGAGTTTGGCTTTGTCGCTGTAGAACCTGACGCAGACGACGTTTTACCACCGAAAGCAGACTCAGCCTCGCCTAGTGTTGGGAACGATTTATATCTCGCACCAGCAAAGCCATCGACTTGAGACTTACAGTCATTCCAAGTGGTAAAAATACCCGGTGTACGACCTTTCCAAACCACATAATATTTCTTAGCCAAACTAACTCCTTACCAAAACCTAAACACACAAACAGTGAATCAGTACATTAGATGCCACCACGCTATACGTTGCAAGGTCTATCACTCTAAAACAGGTCTAAAAAAGCTGCGTTCATAACTCACGATGCAATCAACTTCGTCTGCAAATTCAAACGCTTTAATACACTCAGCATCGTTCAACGATTTAATCCGATACTCTTCATAGGCAGCCAAACTTTCAAAGGTAAACAGCGCCAAGGCAATATTGTTCGCCCCTTCCGACGGTAAGAAATAACCATTGTGTTGGCCCCCGAATTTAGCGACCAGTGGAATCCACATTTTTGCGTATGCCTCAAACTCATTTACCTTTTTAGGATCAATCACATATCGAACATAACAAGTAATCATATTTATACAGCCCTTAAATAATAGGAGAAACACAAAGCCTAAGTTGACATTGAAGTTGAAGCTCACGAGAAAAGGTAATCAACCGCGACAAGGTTATAGAACAAAAACACCGCCATGCTAACGCCGATCGTTAGTAGCACATTGCCTGTTTTCCAAATCAATAAGCCAGTCACCACCGCGCCTATCAAGTATGGGTTTTCAAGGCTTGGCCAAAATGTTTGTTCAGGAGCAAATACAATTGGCCCCCAAATCGCAGTCAGCACCGCTGGGCTTGAATAGCGCAATAGGCGCCTTGCGGTTTGATTGAGTCGAAGCGGGATTGCAGGCTCAAGAAACAGATACCGACTAAAGAAAACAATCGCAGTCATGAGGAATATCGTTAACCAAATCATCTCTATTTACCCTCCGCGATTGGCTTATTGCTATTGTTTCGTTCTTGAAATGACTCGCTGAAAAAGCCAGCTAACATGCCAGCAATCGCTGCAATCATCAGCCCGCCTTCAACATTGTTGACCGACATCGCGACCGAGGTGACCAATGAAACAACCACACACACCACGACGGGTAGAGTTCGGATTAATGGAAAAACCAACGCGATAAACGTTGCGGCTACCGCGAAGTCGAGACCGATTTCATTGAGTGACGGGATTTGGCTTCCCGCGACAATGCCAACAAAGCTCGCGATATTCCAAACAAGGTAAAAACCTCCACCTACACCCGCGGCATACCAACGATTAAACTCTTGCTGAGACTGCCCACTACAAATCGCAAACAGCTCGTCGGTGAGCCAAAATCCGAGTAATAGGCGCCAACGCGCAGGAAGATGACTGATTTTGTCACGCATCGATACACTATACAGAAAGTGTCTAGACGTGATGAATAAGGTAGTCAACAACATGGTGCCTAGACCAATACCCGCTTTAAACATACCCGCAGCGACAAGTTGTGCTGAGCCAGCAAATAGAATAGCCGACATCGCTTGCGCTTGAAGCTGATTCAATCCAGCATCTATCGCATATGAGCCCGCAAGAACTCCCCAAGGAATTACCGCAATACTCAAAGGCATTCCCGCTAAAACGCCTTTCCATAACTGTGTTCGTCTATCCATTGTTTCACTGTCCATATCATTCTTTTCTCTCTTCACATTTGCTATTCAATGTAAGAAGAGTGGAGTCGGTTCGATTGTACAAACTTGCTCGATTTCGCGAACGAATTAAGGTGTCCGATTTAGAGCATTTTGATGTATTGCCCCGGCGTGTAGCCATTGGCCTTTTTGAAGTGTCGATGAAAATGGCTTTGGTCGTGAAAGCCACACTCTTGCGCGGTATCTGAAATGGTATGTCCTTGTTTCAATAACTTACGCGAAAGCCTTAACCGTGATTGGATTTGATACGCATGTGGCGGAAGACCAAACTCTTTTTGAAAAGAACGCACTAAGTGAAACGGGCTCAATGCCGCTAACTTAGATAGTTCGTCTAGGGAAACATCGGCTTGTGGAAAATCATCTAAGAACTCTTTAACCAGAACGAGCTGACGCTGAGTTTTGCCATCGAGTTGAGGGTTAAGCGGCGATTTTCCATGTCGGCTAATCAGCTTAACCAACATCCCATACATCAAGGTCTCTCTTAACAGGCGATTGTCGGATTCATCGATCGTGTTAAAGACTAATCTCAATTGATTAGCGAGTTCAGGGTCTTCAACAACCGCTCTTGGGAAATAAGGCGCGCCGTAGTTCGGTAGGTTAAGCTCTTGAGTGATCTTGGCAAGTTGTTCTGGGAGTGGATACATTGCTCGATACGCCCAACCGCCTTCAGTAGCGGAGTGACCGCTATGAACTTCGTCGGCATTGACCAGAATAATCGCATCTTGTGGTGCTATATGATGCCCGCCCGTTCGATAGAAACGCTGAGCGCCCTGCTCGATGACTCCCAGCGTGTAACCTTCGTGGCTGTGGCGCGAGAAGTTCTGCTTTTCGTATTCAGCATTAAGAATTTCAAGGCCACCGAGCTCTTCGGTTATCTTATATTCGGCCTTTTCTTTAGAGCGTTTCTTGTTCTCCATAACAATTCCCAAGCCTGTTGATTATCGAGCGACTTATCAGTCTACTCTATAGTCTCTTTCAGCTTTTGTACAAAATTGCGCTTTTGTTTGTTAATACTGTTTTTGTCGTTGGCTTAATAACGCTCTCTAACTGGGAGGAAAGTCTTGGTCTATAAATAGTTGGCGAATAATTGACAATAATTTAATTATACATGCCAATACTGTCTTCAAATCATCGGCAATAGACCTGATACACCATGAAAAATACGCTAATCCTTTTCTTTTTCCTGAGCCTTACAGGCTGTACGCACAATCAATCCAAAGCACTGAGCATGAACTCCTCGTCGGTTAATACATACCCACAATCGATGTCGAACCTGCAACTGTGCGACACCTTGTATTACGGGCGCTCAAGTAACCAGACACTGGCCGCTATTGGCAGTGAATTCAATCGAAGAGGATTATCCAAGAGTTGGTGTGACACCGAAACCAACAAGCTTTATCTAACAAAGACAATTGATTGGGTTGCTGACCAAGTAGAAGACAAAGAAGATTCAGAGGAAGAAGCGTCGGCAGTGGTGTTGCCAGCGAATTAGAACGGGTTAGCAATGTTGTTTGCTTATTAGCCGAGCTACCTAGTCAGGACTAGCCGAACTTACTTTATTGTTCAGGCACATCATTGATATGTTGTGACACACGAACTAGCTTACTGGTTTTAAAACCCATGCTCTGCGCCCGTTCAATCAGCGAGTCTAAGTCTTTTTTGGTGAACTCTGCAGTGCGATACAAGATCTGTAAGGTATTTTTGGTAGGACCCACCAACAAAGCCTGAGTGTAATCTTCATTCAAGAAAATTACCTTTCTCTGCTTCTCATAAGGGCTATTCGCTTCGACTGAAAACCACGCTTCGGTTTGAGAGCCCTTAAATGTTGCGGCTTGTTCTTTGGTCTTCCACTCATTCTTTTTCGCGTTGTAGCCTCGAGTTGTCAGCTTAAGATTACCGTCAGATTCAAATAAAAAGCTAAACGACAAAGAACCGAGCTTTGATTGCAATGGATGCGGGATAAAACAAGCGGAATACCATGTACCAGCGAAGCGTTCGGCATCAAAGTCAGAGGCGGGGATTTTAGACGTAGGTTTACTGCCACGAAACGTAAACAACAGCTTAATCATTAGCATCGCTAATATTTTGTATGTCATGTCACTTACTCTTTATTCGATTGTTATTAGACCCACACCTTCGATCGCATAATCAGTCGACGAATTGGTCTGTTTTTACAAGCTTAGCCAACAAGGTCTGTAACTGCTTGGATTCGTCTTCACTCAACGCACTCTGAAACTGCTCGCTGATACTATCGACCATAGGCTCACAATATTCGGCAAGCTTCTTGCCCTCTTCCGTTAAAGAAAGAAGTTTTACCTTTTTGTTCGTTTCACTCTTGCTGGCCTCAATAAGGTTCAGCTTAATCGCGTTATCAACCAAACGCTTGGTCACAGAGCGATTTCGAAGCAAGTAATTGGTTAACTCTTGCTGAGTGATTTTGCCATGCTTATCTAACACTCGAAGCGCACCAAACATCTCTAGAGAAATGCCCGAAGTGGTGCCCATCTCAGCGGTGACTTGAGCTCGAAACTGTTTGTAAGCAAAGCCCATTAAGAACATAGGATTGCTGTCGAGTGCATCAATTCCGGTGATGGATAATGCTGGTTGATTTTCCATATATAATTCCTTGGCAGACCACTAATAATACCAACACGATGGACATTAACTCTGCACGAAAGTAGGTATCTTGCAAACCAAGATCGGTTGCTGAAACATAGAGTTGCAATGGTAGCATAGTTCCTAACATCGCTTCAGTATGCATACCTCGCACGCCACCACGACTGCCGCTGATCCAAATTGCTATCATGGTCACCAAGCTTGTTAGTCCAATGATATACACCCAATTATAGGAGTGTTGCCCCGCTAACAAGGTTACGAAGACCAACGCCAATGCACAACCACCAACGTGGGCTTGTAAACAGTTTTTCACCACCATTTGATAGTTCATGCGTTCACTTTGCGCAGCCGCAATAATCACAGGCATCATACAGAACGTCGCGGCAATCAAATCGACCATCATCAAAAATGCTAAACCAACTCCAAGCATGACCACATATATCACTCGCTGCTGGTACGTCACAGGAACACTTTGCATTGGCAGCGGCGACATCGCTTTGGGCGGCTTTAAGAACAGCATCACAAATCTCACCACAACCATGGTCGTCACCATGCTCACTGCTATATCGCGAACCCAGTCCGTCATCGGCATTGGGCCATGTTGTGCAAACACAATCACCAAAAACCAATTGAGCAATGGGATGTAGATTTTCCCAAGTTTGGCAGGCGTGTCGGCCCACCTTCTTGCTAAATCAAATACCCATAAACTGATCCCCCAAACCACTGCCGGGTGTGAGGCAAATAACTGATCGACAAGCAGAGCCACACAAGCGACACCCAAGATAGGGAGAAACGCTTTGAGCATACCTCTCACTGAGTAGTCGTTAATCTTGGTCGCCGCCATTACCGGATAAAGAGCGAGGTACGCCGCAACACCTAGCTGTAGCCAAAGTTGAGCCAACATACCCAAAGACACGATAGCGCTGATCCAAGCTACTTCAGACCAGTTAATCGGGCCTCGAACTTCGTTATTCATAATCTGCCTCTTAGGTCGTAAATCGTTATTTCGTCAGTGGGTAGTCAGTTAGTCGATGATTGAAGAGCACAGTTAAACTAGGTAACGAATGCGAGCTAGCACTTCCATCCATGCACTTCCGATCACATCCCAAAACGTCGCTTCAGGCACCACCATCACGCTCACTTTAGAGCCTGAGAACAATGAGTGATCAAGTGACGGCAACGTTACTTGTGTACGCACTTTTTGTTGGTCTCGAATCCAGCGATCATCATTCACGACTTTCGCGAGGCCGCTGTTGTCGCTGCTCGCATCATAGATAGCCAGTTCACGACCTTGAATATTTCCCTCAAACACCTCACCAGGCATTGCATCAAACACCAAACGAACGGTTGTTCCCGCAGTCAGATTTGCACTGCCCTTTTCGTTGAAGTCTGCGTTAATCCAAGCATGCTGGCGATCAACCAAAAACAAAACGGGGCTGCCAGCGCCAACATAGGTTCCTGAGTTAAGGTTGAGATTGCTGATTACGCCATCAACAGGCGCGACGATTGTCGTTTTGCCCAAATCCAATTGCGCCAGTTCAACGCGAGTTCGAGCAACAGCCAAAGCACCGTTGTCGCTGCTTTTCTCAAGCTCAGCTTTTATCTGCTCAATATCGGCTTGCGCAGCTTCGACGGCTTGCTGTCTTACAATCGTGTCCGATCGGCTATCGTCTAGCGTTTCTTGGCTAACAAGTTTTCTCGAAATCAATTGCTGGTTACGCTTCAATTTTCTCTCGGCATTCAGAGCTTCGTGTTGGCGCTGACGTAACGTCGCTTCCGCGCCATGCAAGTGCTGCTTGTTTGCTTCATAGCTTTGCTCTGCTTCAACCAAAGCCGCTTCAGCCTGAGTTAACGCCAATTCAAAACGAGTTGGATCTAAGCGAACTAGCAGTTCCCCTTTTTTTACATCCTGACCATTCTTAACAGCCAACTCCACCACTGGCGCCGACACTTCTGCAGCAATACGGCTGGTTGGAATGTGCAATTGAGCTTGAGTTGTGAACGGCGCAAGGTTGTCACTTGCCACCAAGAAAAGAGCAAACAAGGCACTGGTGCCAAGTGTTAGATAGAGCATCCATTGATACGCTTTATTAACCATAATGTTTCACCTGCAACAAAATAATGCGCTCATTGTATTGATTTTTGTTTCAGATGCAACATAAATCAAAGGTGAGTATCTTAAAGATCTTGCGAGAAGTACAGCAAGCTACTGTTTATGAAAGATATAAATAGAAATTTAGATAAGAAAAAGTCGTGTAGTTAGTTTGGGAAGCAAGAGTTCCAGAAGTTATCTAATGCCTTTGCTCACAATGATATGCATTAACATTGATGTTCTTTAACATTTGATTAACCAACTTATCCATTAAAACTATAAGGAAATAAAAATGAAGTGGATATTTGTTGTATTCGTCAGTGTTTTCTCAGTATTTACTTACGCAAAAGATTGGAAGCAAATCCGATTTACGGTGGAAGGAGCATACCCACCATTCAGCTGGACAACGCAAGATGGTGAATTAGAGGGGTTTGAAGTCGATTTAGCCAACGCCTTGTGTGTCGAATTAGAAGTAAAATGTATCATCTCAAAAACTGACTGGGACGGGATTATCCCTTCGCTTTTAAGCCGTAAAAACGATGCAATTATAGCGGCTATGACAATTACCGAAGAACGTGAAAAGAAAGTTAACTTCACGATGCCTTACGCTAAAGTTCCCACTCGTTTTGTCATGGAAAAAGGGCGTGAAATCAATATGGATGACGGCAGCTTAAATGAACTAACAATTGGAGTTCAGCGCGCTACCATTGGTGACAAATACCTTTCCGAGATCTACCCAAATGTAGATATCAAGCGTTATGGATCATTCGACGAAGCCTTTACCGATTTACTCAACGGGCGCCTAGATAGCGTGTTTGGTGGTTCTATGGGACTCAATACGGGCTTTCTTGAAACGGAGCAAGGTAAGGACTACCACTTTACGGGTCCTAAATTTACAGAAGAAAAATGGTTCAGGCGTGGTATTGGTGTCGCGGTACGAAAACAAGATAATGAACTCAAAGATCTTATTGATGACGGTATCCAGCGCTTGATCGACAATGGTCAGCATCAAAAAATCGCAAGTAAGTATTTTTCATACAGCATTTACGAATAGTTTGGTATGCAGTGTGGACTAAACTAATTGCGAACTGTGTTCACTTTAGAAAGCATCAGATAGCAAAAAGCCGCTCATAAAGAGCGGCTTTTTTAAGGTCTGGATCAAACAAACACATGTCCAACAGCCCATAAATAAATCAATAACTTATTGTGTAAGAAAACCAGATGATGTCAAATACTAGCACCAAAAGGTGTCACATTTGGGTGAAAGGCAATATTGATCTCTTCAGCATGTAAGAAAGTTACACTACATTCTCGTATTGTTAAAAGGCTAACGACAGAATCGCTTAGTGATCACATAGAGTTTGATCGATCTCTAGCAAGCTTTTGGACAATTCCGTTTTAGCGAAATTGCTAATTCAGCAACACATGGATCATTAAAAGTATGGCAACGTCACTTAACTAACCCACTCAATCTTTATTAATGGAGCAGGCCAGTTCATCTTATGCGGGATGCACATTAGTTCAAATCAGTTAGCTCAAACTCACTAAATTCAGCAAAGTTGGGCACAGTGATTCTGCCGCTAAAGGTGTAAAGCATAACGCCTTGCTCGTGCCCTGATAGTGCGGCAGTGCTTATAATTGACTGCCATGTGTCGTTATCTTGCGTTCGATAATAAGCGCGAACTTTAGTGTCGCTTCTTTCAAGCTTTACCGATACTGTCGACTCACCGAATAATAAGCGATGTTTAATATCAGGCTGACCATTTTGTTCTACAACAAACACCAGCGATCGCGCACCCATAAACATCTCTTTACTGATTTTTATATAGTTATCATTGTCCCAGTAAATCCCTAGTCCAGCCTGCTCGAAACTGAGGTTCGGATCTAGATTAATCGTCACCTCCGCGCTGTATTCTGGCTTGTCTACCGGATAAATAAAGATGTTTTTTACATCATTAGCGCCAGCACCAAAGATATTGCCCTCTTGAACTTGCATTGTAAGCACTTCATTTTTAAACGACCAGTGCTCTGGGTTTTCATTTTGAATCGTCCAATTATCTAGATTGTTTATCATTGCGCTGTTCCTTACTATTAGATCATACGTTGGCGGAGTTGATAGAAAATATCGTCAAGATTGCCAAGATTTTGCAGCTTAATTCGGTCTAGTTCTTTTTGTACGCTGTCATACATAAGCTGATTTCGCATATCACTCAGTGTGGCGTAATAGTGCATGCGGCGACCTAAAACAAAGTTATTCTGGTCGTTTTCACTCATCATCATAAAGTGCTCAATGGTGCGCAAAAATGTCTCTTTATCTTGTGGTAATTGTCCATTAAGTTCCGTCAATACATTGATGCCATGGAAGTTGCCATAATTACCCGTTATGCCGTCTAGCTTGCTGATAAGCTGATATTGTTCTTCAAGCATCTCTCGCTCTGTTAGTGGTGTAAATTGGCCGTTTTGTACTAACTCATCCAATTCAGTTCCCGATTTAACCGCCAGCGAGAGTATGCGAATTTCGTCTGGGTTGATTTGATTCAGTAGCTCGGCCGTTGCTGCGATATGTTGCTCTGACAGTTCTTTTCCACCTAAGCCAAGGATAATGAAGGTCATCATTTTCATACCCGCTTGCTTGGCATATTCGGCTGACTTCAAGATTGATTTCGGGGTGATCCCCTTTTTCATCAGTTTTAGAACCTCGATAGATCCCGACTCCATACCGCAGTAAAGCATGTTTAGCCCAGCATCGCAGATTGCTTTCATCTCCGCTGGCGATTTTTTAGTCATGGTCTGCGCCCGGCCATACGAGCTGATCTGTTTAAGCTCCGGAAAAGCCTCTTTCAGTGTATTGAGCACGTCAAGTAAGTCTTGGGTTTCCATGGCGAATGAGTCGCCATCTTGCAAAAAACAGCTATCAAAGGTTCTGTTTTTATAAAACGCCCTCGCCGCCCAGATATCACGCTTAATATCTTCAACCGGACGAATAGAGAACTCCATGCCTTCAAAAAGGGTGCAGAACTTACATTTATTCCACGGGCACCCTTGTGTGGTTCTGATAAGCAAACTGTCTGCTTCTGATGGTGGGCGTATTGGGCCCTGTTGAAAATGTATCTGTGACATGGCTATTTATCCAATGAATTGAAATTGATTTGGCCATCCTACGGCAAATTTTACACGGTAAAAACGCGGTATTATTTGAATTATTATCAAAAACAAATAGATAAACACCGTGCACATCACCACACAACGCGATCTAATTCCCTCATTATGGTCAGACTTAAAAATCAATTCTCAAACTAAATTTGATAATAAATCAATTTCTAGACTGTTTTTACTTTGCAATAATCACCGTAATATACACCCAAACCAACAGCGCAGCACACCATCAGCTGCTTCAACTCCATACAAAGGAACACACTATGACTAAGCTAACTATCGTTGCAAACATCGTGGCCAATGAAGACAAAATCGAACTGGTAAAAGCAGAGCTGTTGAAATTAATCGACGTCACTCGTGCCGAAGACGGTTGCATCAACTATGACCTCCACCAAGACAACGAAAAACCAGCACACTTCACTTTCTACGAAAACTGGGTATCACGTGAACTTTGGCAAGCACATATGGGTAATCAACACCTTGCCGATTATATGGCAGCAGCTGAAGGCTGTGTGGCTAGCTTCGTTGTAAACGAAATGACCCAAATCGCTTAAGCCAACTTTGTATACCCCCTTATTTGAGTCAATGGCTTTAAAAGTTTTTTGCTCAAATACACTTGTTTTCATCTACGTATTTTCTTGGTTTACATATCATGATCACAGACCTTTGGTTTTATGTTGCAGCGATACCTGCCGTTTTTTTCTATGGCATGGGCAAGGGAGGGGTCGGCGGTATTTTGGGGATGCTATCGGTACCTTTGATGGCGATGAGCGTGTCGCCAGTTCAAGCCGCTGCGATTTTATTACCATTATTGTTTGGTATGGATTTAATGGCGCTGTTTTACCACCGCAAGAACTGCAATTACGTCGAGCTAAAAAGTATGATGCCCTTCGCTATTTTGGGGGTGATGAGTGCTGCTTATTTTATGGGTAGTCTGTCAACATCTGTAGTTGAACTTATCATTGGGGGGCTGGCTTTGGTCTTTTTAACACAAAAGTTTCTGCTAAAGCAGGTTCAATTTAGCCACCCGATAAAGGGCTATGCCTTAAGTATGTTGTCTGGGTTTTCCAGTACAATTGCCCATGCCGGTGGTCCGCCTGCAAGCATGCATCTACTGCCAAAAAATCTGCCGAAAGAACAATTAATCGGCACCAGCGTAGTATTTTTCACGGTGCTTAATTTTATTAAGTTGATCCCATACAGCTATATGGGGCTGCTCGATATGCAAAACTTGATGACCTCGTTAGTTTTGGTGCCGATTGCGTTTTTAGGGGTTAGAGCCGGTGTGTGGATGGTGAATATCATCTCTCAAGAGTTGATTTACAAGATAAGTTATAGCGTTCTGTTTCTTACGGGAACAAAGATGCTCTATTCCGGCCTCACGGCACTTTAAATGCGATTTTAAAACCTCTTTTTCTTTTATCATAAGGTCACGTTATGTCTAACATTATCAATCTCGGGATTACCGATTTATCTTTTCATCGCGTTACTGCATCGATAGTTAGCCATGTCTTAACTGATATGGGTTTTCAGGTGGAACGTGTCTACGCACCACATCAAGAAAATTTCCAAAATCTAAAAGTGGGCCGTATCGACATGCTCTCTTCTGCCTGGTTACCTTCAAGCCACGGTATCTATAAATCCGATGTTGAAACGGTAGAGCCTTTGTTAGAGTTAGGTTTGCACTATAAACCGTACGCTCTATGGGGGGTGCCCGATTATGTACCTGAGGAGGTTGTTTCACAAATCAGTGACCTATTAAAACCAGAAGTCGTTAAGCGCACCAACAAACACATTCAAGGTATTAACCCAGGTGCTGGCATTACCCGATTCTCTATTGAAATGATGGACCAATATGGATTAAGCGATGTGGGTTATCATTTTCACTCTGGTTCAGAAGAGGATTGCTTTGGTGCCTACGAGCGTGCGGTTGAAAATAATGAGTGGGTTATTGTGCCATTGTGGAAACCACAGTTCTTGCACCACCTATTTACTATCCGTGAATTAAAAGAGCCCAAAGGATTATTGGGTAGCGTTGATCGCGCCATATTATTACTTCGACAAGAAAGATCAATCGTATTTACCCCAGCACAGTTGGCACAGCTAGATCAATTGCGCTTTTCAAATGAAATCATCGCAGAATTGGATTACAAGGTTTGCCGTGCGGGATTAGCGGTTGATGATGTGACTCGTGAGTGGTTGGACAACCATCAGTAGTTAAGACCATCACCGCTTTACTGAGGGCTGGCAATTTCCACGCCCTCACAACCTCAACAGTTAACCCAATAGAATCCCTTTGTCCTTCATTTGGATTAGAATCTGTTCGGTCTTTTCTCTAAGCATATCCCTTAATAGGCGGACGGTTGGGGTAATAGATTGTCGGCTTGGGCATATTAACCAAAGCTCAGTGGAAGTCGGTTTATAGTCTGCCATTACATTGACCACTTTCCCTGTTAGCAAGTCATCGGCCATATCGAGGCAAGACTTGATTGCTACCCCTTTCCCCGCCACACACCAGCGCCGAACAAGATCGCCATCATTAGATGCTCTGTTACCTTTCAGTTTTACCTTAATGTCCTCTTTTCCATCATTAAACAACCACTCATTTTGCAAAATATCATGTAACTGGTAAAACAGGGCATTATGTTCAAGCAGATCATCTGGCTCGGATGGAGTACCGTATTTTGCTAAATACTCCGGGCTGGCGCACAACAGCCTTGGCACATCACAAATTTTAAAACCGTACATACTCGCATCGGTTGGTGAGCCATAGCGCAGCGCCATATCAACAGAATCTCGATAAAAATCGATGTTGCTGTCACTGATACCGGAGCGAAGTGAAACGTCTGGGTAGTCCAACAAAAATTCATCAAGCCAAGGTGTGACCACATTTCGGCCCAAATCAGACGAAAGGGCGATGCGGATCTCTCCATCAATAATCCCTAGCTCTTCACGCATGTTCATTTTGGCTTTTTCAAGCATCTTCAACGCCTCTTCACACTGAGGCAAATAACGCTCGCCGGCAGAAGATAAGCGTAAATGACGAGTCGTTCGTACAAATAATTCAACCCCTAATGATGCCTCAACACGTTTCACCGCCGCACTTGCCGTTGCCGTGCGCATATCCAGATTTGTCGCAGCAGCAGTGATGCTGCGAAACTCTGCGACTTTTAAAATGACCTGAAAATCCTCTAAGAGCATAACCGTTACCTTTTAATCAGTGTGTTAACAAAATCTGAAAATGACTATCCCTTTATATCGCACCACATGAAATATTAAAAGATTATTATCAAATTTTAATTGGTAATTATTCAATTGACGGGCTGTTTTTCATTGGTAATGTTCGCACTATTATACCTCCATACCAACAACGCAGTGCGCTAAGCACGGCACTAACTCAGAACGAAGGAAACTCCTATGACTACATTAACGATTGTTGCAAACATCAAAGCCAATGACGACAAAATTGAACTTGTGAAAGCTGAGCTACTAAAACTTATCGAGATAACTCGTGCTGAAGAAGGTTGCATCAACTATGACCTTCATCAAGACAACGACAACCCAGCGCATTTTACTTTTTATGAAAACTGGGTATCACGTGAACTTTGGCAAGCTCATATGGGCAACCAGCACCTTGCTGACTACATGACAGCAACCGAAGGCTCTGTCGCAAGTTTCACTGTCAACGAAATGACCAAGATCGCTTAGTTAAAAATTAACGTATTTAAACATTCAATTATCAAAATAGATTTGAAAGTATTTACAATATAAGTCAGTAATTGAGTGTAGTACCTGTACTACATTTAGTGAGTAACTCAATATGACATGACGAGTTGCCCTATCACTAAAACATTAAAGACATCAAAATTACCGACGATTTCGGTATCAAATTTAAAAGGAACATCCCATGACTACATTAACGATTGTTGCAAACATCAAAGCTAATGACGACAAAATTGAACTGGTGAAAGCCGAGCTACTAAAGCTTATCGACATTACTCGCGCTGAAGAAGGTTGCATCAACTATGACCTTCATCAAGACAACGAAAACCCAGCGCATTTTACTTTTTATGAAAACTGGGTATCACGTGAACTTTGGCAGGCTCATATGGGCAACCAGCACCTTGCGGACTACATGACAGCAACGGAAGGCTCTGTCGCAAGCTTCACAGTCAACGAAATGACTAAGATCGCGTAACGACAACATAAAACAAGCTTGTTATAGCACTATGCCCTGACTAAAACGGTTAGGGCATCAAAGAACACCAATGAGGCTCGACATGAAAAATATCAAAATCTTACTAACACTTGCGACTGCGATGATAGTTAACACAGCGCAAGCGGCTGATATCGAAGTGGTTGCCAAGCTTGATGGCACACGACCAGGGAACATTACAGTAACGAAGCAGGGGCGTACTTTCCTTTCTATGCAACCCCTTGATGCACCTGAACTTCGTGTTGTTGAATTGATGAAGGATGGCTCAACCAAAGCATTTCCAACCCAAGACTGGGCAGATGGTCCAGATAAAGGTGAGGTTGGTTTGGCTTCAGTAATCGGTATTGATAGTACCGATGATGGTGTTGTGTGGGTGTTAGATATGGGCAGTGAAACTTCGCCTTCGCAAATTGTTGCATGGGATACCGTCAACGATAAGCTATTTAAACGCATTGAAATTGGAAAAGACGTACAGGTCGGTAACTCTTTTTTACAGGATTTTGCATTAGATACACTGCGTAACCAGATGTACATTGCCGATACGAGTTTAGGTAATCTGTATGGCGAAGCTGCGCCTGCCTTTGTTGTTGTAGATTTAAATACAGGTAAATCTCGCCGCGTTTTGCAATCAAATAAAGCACTGCTTTCACCTGAGCATGAGGTTGTGATTGATAGTTCTCGTATGGCGACAAAGCGTGAAGATGGTAGCGTTGATGCGCTTTATCTTGGTGTGAATCCAATCACTATTGATGCAAATAATGAATGGCTATATTTTGGTACAGTCAATGGTAGTGCTATCTACCGTATTCCTGCCGCTGCTCTTGCTAACACAGCGCTTAGTGAAGATGCATTGGCCGAGCAGATTGAATTTTTCAGTGAAAAACGTCCAAGTGATGGCATGATTATCGCAGATAACGGTGATATCTATGTCGGTGATATTGAGAAAAATGCTGTTGGTGTGGTGAATAAAGACGGCTACAAAATCTTTGCACAAGATGACAAGTTATTGTCATGGGCAGATGGTTTCTCTATCCAGGGTGATTACTTGTACGTCACTCAAAACTCTCTTCACTTCCACCCTGCTTTTAACGAAGGTGAAGAAGGTTCTAGAAAGCCATATCATGTCTTGCGAATCAAATTAGATTAAGGCGACAGTAGATAGATACGTAAATATCAAGCGTATGTATTTCATCAATGCATACGCTTTTTTATTAAGTGTAAATCGGCATCTATCAATTTATTTTTGATAATTATTCAAAAATTAGGCTGTTTTTGATTACTCTAGAGCCTTGTATTATCAATCTATCAGCAACGATAAGAGCGAAAGAACAATGAATAAAAAAATCACAATGGGTGTAACAGATTTATCATTCCATCGCACGACAGCTTCATTGGTTAGCAATGTATTGAAGACCATGGGCTTCGAAGTTGAGCGAATCTTTTCCCCTCATCAGGAAAATTTTGAAAAACTGAAAGCTGGTGAAATCGATATGCTCTCTTCTGCTTGGTTACCATCGAGCCATGGTATCTATAAGTCGGACGTTGAAAAAGTTGAGCCATTAATCGAGCTTGGACTTCATTACGAACCTTACGCACTGTGGGGTGTGCCGGATTACGTACCTGAAGAGATGGTCGCTGAAGTGGCGGATTTATTGAAGCCTGAAGTCGTCGAGCAAATGAGACCTAAAATTCAAGGTATTAATCCAGGAGCTGGAATCACTCGCTTCTCTATCCAGATGATGGAAGAGTACGGTTTAAGTAAAGCAGGCTATGAGTTTTTTACAGGCAGTGAAGACGACTGTTTTAGTGCTTTTGAAGATGCCGTCGCAAATAAAGAGTGGGTCATTGTGCCGCTATGGAAACCGCAATTTCTTCACTATCGTTATGATATTCGCGAGCTTATAGAGCCGAAAGGGCTGCTTGGAATTGTAGACCGAGCTGTACTGTTACTGAGAGATGATAAGAAAAATCTATTTACTGATGAACAGCTTAAAACCTTAGATTCATTACGTTTCTCCAACGATATTATTGCCGAGCTTGATTATAAAGTGTGCCGAGAGGGTAAACCGCAAGATGAAGTGACGTATGAATGGTTAGCTGCACAAGGTGTTATCTAACTAGGTTAACAGGTAAGTATCTCAACACTACCCGGTCGAGCAGTGTGATTATCAAAAATATATTGAATGTAATTAAAAGATTAGGCGGTTTATCTAGGGTAAAAAATCTCTATGATGAAGGTGTCCAATCAAAGGAGAAACAACATGCCAGCACCAACAACAATGAAAGCAATTGGTTTTACTCAATCACTAGCAATTACAGAGCAAGACAGCTTATTCGAGTTTGAAACAAGCCTGCCAGAGCTAAAAGACAATGACCTGCTGGTAAAAGTGAGTGCGACCTCGATTAACCCAGCAGATGCAAGAATACGTATCCGCAACGCACAAGATAAAACCCTAGAGCAGCCAAAAGTATTGGGCTATGACGCGGTGGGTGAAGTGGTTGCTAAAGGTGGCAATGTTTCAGGCTTCGAAATTGGTGACCGTGTTTATTACGCAGGTGATGTGACACGTATGGGTGCGAATGCTGAGTACCAAGCGGTCGATTACCGAATTACAGCTCACGCCCCAAAAAGCCTTTCTGACGAATCAGCAGCCGTTATGCCTCTCGCTACATTGACAGGTTGGGAAGCCTTGTTTGATCGCCTACGCGTTCGTCCAGAAGAGAAGAAATCTATTCTGATCATTGGTGGCGCAGGTGGTGTTGGTTCGATTACGGTTCAACTGGCGAAACAGCTTACTAACCTAACAGTGATTGCGACTGCTTCAAGACCAGAGACCGAGCAGTGGGTAAGAGATATGGGCGCTGACCATGTTGTGAATCACCGCAATCTGGTGGAGTCGGTACGTGAGCAAGGCATTCAGCATGTGGACTACATCTTCAACGTTGCAGATACCAAAGGCCATTGGGATGCAATGGTCGAGTTGATTGCTCCGCAAGGCATGATCAGTTCAATTGTAGAATTTGATGGTGGTGTTGATCTATCAAAACTACAAGGCAAATCAGCTGGATTCATCTGGGAACTGATGTTCACTCGCTCACTGTTTAACACTGACGATCTTCAGAAGCAGCAAGATATCCTATTCCAAGCTGCGAACTTGATTGATGCTGGCCGCATTAAGTCTACACTCACCACCACATTGAATGGTTTTAGTGTTGAGACGTTAAAAGACGCACACCAACGCATTGAAAGCAGCGCATCAATTGGCAAAACTGCGATTAAATACTAATTCAGACTTATAAAAACGGGATTTTTGATGAAACTGTATATCTACGAGCATTGTCCATTTTGTGCCCGTGTTGCTTATGTTGCTAATGCACTGAAGCTTAACGTTGAATACCAAGTTGTAGATTATGCTGATGCGCAAACTCTGATTGATTTAATCGGTCAAAAAATGGTGCCAGTTTTGGAGAAAGCGGATGGCAGAAAGCATGGATATCATTACTTACTTCATCGATCAAGCTGGTATTGATGCGGTAGCCGCACCATCAGAAGAGACGTTGGTATTTCAGCGTGAGGCATTCCCTTTGATTCAAAGAATTGGCTACCCTCGCTGGACGAAACTGAATCTAAAAGAGTTCGCGACTGAAGCAAGTGTTACTGCATGGCAAGCGAAGAAAGAGACAGAAGAGCTGAACTTTGTTCGCCTGTTAGAAAGCACAGAGCAGATTGTTGCAGATGTAAACGCACAGTTGCTTAACGCTGAAGCGTTGATCCAACCGAATGCGGGTAAATCACCACTGCCTCTGGTTGATCAGGCTATCTACTTCTCGCTACTGCGCGGCTTCTTTGTTGAGCCCACCGTTACTTGGCCGCAAGAGCTCAAGTTATGGCTGGAAACAAACAGTAATGAGCTAAGGTGCTAGTATACTAACTTTCTAGACTGGTTGGACGAAAGCGTATTAATTAGGCCCGAGTTATCAAGATGGTAGCTCGTTTTTTTTATTAATATAACCAGTCAAACTTAAAAATAGTAAAACCTGTGATTCCTTTTTACTCATTACTATTCCTCTTCCCCTAGAAGTAACCTCAAGGCAGGTTGGAAATCTTTACGACGTGATTTTCCATACCTGTAGTTATTCATTTATTTCTAATTTAGCAAAATCGCTGACTCATTTATGTCCAAAAGTTTGTTGCAAACGTGTCTACTATGTCTGTGATCACCGAGCGGTAATGTTATTGATTATCTAGGGCAAAAATTATTGGAGCCGAGAGCATCTCAAGCCGCCGCAGTACTACTGCATATTTCGGAGCATTCCGATCAGTCATTTCGGGATTATCCGATCACCCATTTCGGTTTAAACCGATCACTTTTAGCCTAACTCCGAAATCGGTGATCGGAATAGCGAAAACCGCGATCGGAATGCCCGAAATCCTTCCTTTTTCTCTTTTAAATCAATAGCTCGCTATTCTTTACTTCTTAAACAAGAACGTAAGGAAGCGACAATGGCCAAAAAGAGAACTCCAATGAACAAAATCAAAGAGGTATTACGCCTTAAGTACGACTGCGGTCTCTCCAATCGTGGTATCGCTTCTTGCCTGAAACTCGGCCCGTCCACCATATCGGAACTCCTTACTCGCTTTAAACAAAGCCAACTTGGCTGGCCTCTACCCGAAAGTTGCAGCGATGCTGATCTCACGCAAGCGCTGTATCACGGCAAGAAAGCCAGTCGCGATAAAGTCATGCCAGACTTCACTCAATACGCAGTCGAACTCAGACGTAAAGGCATGACAAAGATGTTGTTGTGGCAGGAATACCATGAGCAATATCAAGAACAAGCTTACGCTTACACTCAGTTCTGCGAGCACTTCACTCGTTGGTTCAAAACTCAAAAGCGCAGCATGCGCCAGCTCCATGTGGCAGGTGACAAGCTGTTTATCGATTACTGTGGGCCTCGGCTTCAAGTGGTCAACCCTGATACAGGTGAAGTGCGCGAAGCAGAAGTGTTCGTGGCGACCTTAGGTGCGTCCAATTACACCTATGTTGAAGCCTTCCCGGGTCAAGGTAAGTCTTACTGGTTAGAGGCGCATGCCAATGCGTTCGAGCACTTCGGTGGTGTACCACAGCTCTTGGTTCCCGATAATCTACGTAGCGCGGTCACCAAAGCCAATCGTTATGAGCCGAGACTTAACGACAGTTATCAAAAACTGGCGAATCACTATCAAACCGCAGTGATGCCAGCTCGCCCTTACAAACCGAAAGACAAAGCCAAGGCAGAGAATGCCGTGCTCCTAGTGGAACGCTGGATCATGATGCGACTACGACATCAAACCTTCCATACCTTCAAAGAGCTGAACCTTGCCATCCGTGAGCTTATGAATGACTTAAACGAACGTGAGATGAAACAGTATGGTGCGAGCCGCAAAGCGCTGTTCGACAAACTCGATAAGCCAGCGTTAAAGCCGCTACCTAAGCAGCGATACCTCTATACCGAAACCAAGCGAGCCAAGGTTGGGCCTGATTATCACATAGAATATCGCCGCCACTACTACTCGGTGCCACATCAACTTGTTGGTCACCATGTCGAACTGGAAGCCTCCAACCGTCTGGTGCAGATCTACCATCAAGGTAACTTGGTAGCCCAGCATCCACGCAGCCAAAGAGAGCGCGGAAACAGCACCCAACCAGAGCACATGCCGAGTAATCATCAACATCAGAAGTGGTCGCCTGGACGCCTGCTCAACTGGGGAGCCAATATCGGCCCAGCCACACGAGAAGTCATCAATAAGATGCTCTACTCCAAGCCTCATCCAGAGCAGTCGTATCGCTCCTGCCTTGGGCTGCTCAATCTGAGTAAAGCGCATGGCGAGTCGCGCTTAGAGCAAGCCTGTAAAGATGCGCTGATGCTGACAAAACCGAACTACACCTTCATCAACAATCTGCTGAAGAACAATCGTGAAGGACAACTGAGCAAAGACAACACGAGCACGCCGAACCTTGTTCATAGCAATGTCCGTGGCCCGAACTGTTATCACTAGGAGAAATACAAATGAACGCACTGAACAACCAACTCAAAACCCTCCGCTTGAGCCATGCAGTGAAAGCGTTAGAGCAGCAACAAGAACAACTGAGCACCTACGCAGAGCTGGACTTCGAGGAAAGGCTAAGCCTACTTCTGGAAAGTGAAATCTTGAATCGCAATCAGACAAAAATCCAACGCTTAAAACGGCAAGCCAAACTGAGAGTGGATGCTCAGCCGAGCCAACTCATCTACAAGGAGGGACGAAATCTCAATCGTAAACAGATGAGCGAACTTCTAACGGGCAGTTATCTACATAAGCACCAGAATATCTTGATCACAGGCCCAACAGGTGCTGGCAAAACGTATCTTGGCTGCGCACTGGCAACCAGTGCCTGCGACCAACAACACACGGTCAGATACTACCGATTAACTCGCCTGCTTGATGACCTGACCGCAGGTCGTCTGGACGGTAGCTATCAAAAGCAACTTCAATCGTTGGCTAAGAAAGCTCTACTAATCCTCGACGACTGGGGGATGGAAAAGCTAACCCAAGAGCATGCAGGTCACTTATTAGAAGTGCTTGAAGATCGTTACCAAAACAGCAGCACGATCGTCATCAGTCAGTTACCTGTAAAGGAGTGGTACAACATGATCGGTAACGCCACTGTCGCAGACGCTCTAATGGATCGGCTGGTACACAATAGTCATCGAATAGAACTAGGAGGTGAGTCGATGAGAAAACTGGCGCAATCCGATCACTTAGAGTAAAAATAGGAAGAGAGAAAAACGGCAGGATCAAGTGATCGGAATAAACCGAAACGAGCGATCGCAATCACCGAAATACGCAACTACTTGGTTACCCTTACAGCGGACCCGATTACTGGAGAAGTGCTACAGGCAAAACACTGAAAGAGATTGAAGCGGAATCTATTTAGATAAATGCAGCGATCACTCGCTGTTTAAATTGGCCTAACCTCAGTTCATCAAATGCTAAAGTGAACCCTGCATTATTTGAATTCATCATATCTGAAGTTTCTCCCCAACTAAGTAAGCTTGGTTGGGGTCGATTAGATTGAACGCTTTCCGATACAGTGCTTGACTGCAGGCGTATTTCATCAACACCACTCGGTACGTTGTTATCTTGTTTAATGTACATGCAGCTATCAGGAATATCCTGCTCAATTCTTTCAGCAAACCCAATCAAACTTTCTTCGGCAAAGGTATACAACCACGCTTCTTGGTTGGGGGAATCATTGATTCTTAAAATTCGCCCAAGGACTTGTCTAAAATAGAGTTCCGTTTTTACCGAACTCATGTGGCAGCATACTTGAAGCCTAGGAATATCCGTTCCTTCACTTATCATCCCGACACTGACTATCCACTGAACTGTTGAGTGACGAAACGACTCTATTTCGTGTAACGGATTGTCATGGTGATAAGTCACGATGCACGCTGATTGATTAAAGTGCTCAACAAGTCGCTTTTGAATGTCTTTAGCGTGCTTAATAGAAGATGCAACCACTAAGCCTCCAGCATTTGGGGACTCTTGCCTTATCTGCGCTAGCTTTTGGCAACCACTATTTAATATGTAATTCATAGCGTCTTCATTGTGAATGACGCTTTGGTAAGACACATCAGATTGTTTAAGACAGTCAAGAATAGAGGCGAAGTGTTGATTGTCACTGCCAGCCTTAACACTCAGGTGTTCATTATCGATTAAAACGATTTTAGGGCGGCGGCATACTTCGTCTTCAACAGCCTGTTGCAAGCCGTATTGGTAATCGCAAACAACCTTGCCATCAGGATCAGAATACTCGGCCATGACAATCGGTAGCCGATCAGAACGCCAAGGAGTGCCCGACAGCGCCAAAGTATAATGAGCAAAGCCTTGGATCTTCGAGACAATTTCTAGCCCCCATGAGTTTGACCGCCCCTCGTCATCAAACGAACAATGGTGGATCTCATCAAATACCACTAGTACTCGATACTTACTGACGGTGCTCCAAAAGTTTTCATCCAAAAAACGGATGGATTGGTAGGTGTAAGAGCCCCCAAGGGAACCCAAACCTCCATTAAAGGAACATTCGAGCTTCCATGAAAAGGTCTTTTGCATCCCTTCTGCAACAGTCAGAGAGGGAGAGAAACACAGCACTAGGTCAATCATGCCTTGTTCAAATAACCGACTCGCGACCTCGGCGGCCATAACGGTTTTACCAGCACCTGGGGTCGCTTGGCAGAAGAAGTGTGAATGCTTGTTTGAAGTGAATTTCTCGATAGCTTGAGCTGCACACTCGGCTTGCCATGCTCTTAACATTGAGGAACCTTACTTTGGGCGACTTGCATCCAGTTGGTTAGTGCATTAATTCTGCCTAATAGCTTGGCTGAGCGTTCTCTTGCTGCATTAAATAGCGGCTGCATATCTTGCTTGTTGTTTGGGAAACGCGTTAACAACGATTGGTATTCCTCAATCTCGCCTAGAGTAATCGCCAGTTCGCCTTCATGCTGTTTCTTCTCTTGCTCTAATGCATTTAGAGAGTACTCCGAAGTTTGAACAGCTATTGAATCGACTTTAGTTTTCCTATTTCTAGCCACTCTAGGCTCAATTGTGAGCGCTTTGAATTCGTTAGTTTGATGGTAACGTTTGTCTCTACGAGCCCCAATAACAGAAAGCCAGCCTTTCTCCTCAAATGATAAAAGTTGCTTATAAACATACTTCCGCGCATCGTCCTTGCTCGAGAAGGCTGAAGCACTGTTTAGCAAAGCATCTCTAGCTTCTGTGACGGAGAAATTATCCATCCCTTTTTCAATCAATAGGTTAAACATGTGAGGGTTAATTCTGGTTACTTTCTTCATGTGACTCTTACAGGTAATAAAAACTTAGGATTGCTAAGTATACAAAAATCAGTAAAACTTAGACAATCTAAGTTATCTAAAGGTTGAAAAGAAATGTGTAAGTGCAAAAAGACAACCCAATCCCAGCGAGGCTCAAAGCTGCGCGTAAAAAAGCCAAGATCACCCAAAAAGATTTAGGGGTGAAAATTGGTATGGAGCAGAGTTCTGCTAGCGGTCGTATGAATCATTACGAGAAAGGCAGGCATGTACCCGATATTGGTACGCTTGAACGTATGGCTGAAGAATTAGATGTGCCGCTAAACTACTTTTTCTGTAGGAGCGAATTGAGTGCGGAATTGGCTTGTATCATAGACAAGCTAAGTGATGAAGACAAAGCTGCTTTGATAGACAAGATAAAGTAACAACGACTAGAGCAATCTCAACGTTTTTTTACTTAAAAGAAGCTCAATAGGTAAAATGCCTGTGAATGATTGATTTATCAGCCACCTTCTTTGGACTTGGCTAGATAGTTGTAGTCTGTCTCTATCGCTAACTCAACAATCTCTATCTCCTCAAGAGGACAACTGAAGGGGTTGCTTGTTACATCTGGGTACTTAAAATCAAAAGTTCGATATAACAGACATTTGTCTATTAAATTGCATCAGCTCTTGGTAAGAAGTTTTGCCAGCGATGTAGCATCAGAAAAAATACGCTCAGTTTGTACCAATGTATCCGTTTCACTATCTAACTCGAAATCAGTATGAGCCTCAATCTCACTAACTTTAAGATCATCAACCATATCAACCTCAAAAGGGTTCTCATCGCTGACGCTACGTTGCCTATTAAATCTCTCCCACGCAACGGCAAAATGTTCCAACCTCAATGAACTGCTCCCCTCAGAAAGTGCCTCCGAAAGCGCTGCGCCAATTAGCTCTTTAAGAGCTCGCATCTCGCCTCGTGAGGCTGCAAACAGTGGAAAGCCGACTTGAGGGGAGCTTAGAGTTTCAAAAGACGGTATTGGTAGAATTTTGTCAAAAAGATCCAATAACTTAACGAAACTATCTCTACTCGCTTCATGACTCAATTTAAAATAAGGCAGTTGATACACAACCTTAGCTCGAGATTCCCACTGCCCGTCGGAAAGTAGGTGCTTGGAGCAAGGTAACCCCACCCACACTATCGGTTTTTTTGTACTTTCACTGATAAACTTAAGTCTATCGTTAACATCCTGGCGCTCTTTCTGACGTCGGCTTTGAATTAGCTCCTGACACTCATCAATGATGATTAACTCAACATCAGACTGCTTTAACAATCTTATCACTGAGTCAGTTAACCCATAGTCACAAGGTTTTGCACGCGAGTTCTTACGTCCAAGTTCATAATTCATCCATTTTAATGTTTCTAGCAGTGTAGGCCTAACCCGCGTCAATAATACCTGCCGAGAGCCGTTCCTAAGATGAGTATTGATATAATAATCCAGCAAGGCAGACTTACCAGAGCCAGAATCACCCATTATTATCATTGAAGGTACCGAGCCACCAGATCGGCCCCGTAATCTGAGCCAATCGAGATCACTAATGACCGTATTTAAATGGGGAAGCACTATGTAAGAGTCATAGAACGCTCTTAACTCACCGTTTTCGGTCATTACTCCCCTCGCTTATGTAGTTTGTCTCTCGATTGATTCCATAATGAGATCGCAGAGACCTTCCCTGGCTGTGAGGCATTAGTTTCTGGGATTTTATTTTCTTCAATCGTGCCAGGTTTATCGCTAGATATACCCTTATGAGCAGCCAATTTTTTGGCGTGTTTCTGATTAACACTGACGAGACCTCGCTGCTTACCATTCTCTTGTTCTGCAAGAATTCGCTTATGCAATGCCATACGAGCCTTGGCTAAACCAACGATATCAATTTGAGTATCTATGTACTTCCGATGAGCAGCAACCAATGTTCGGTGTACTTCTAGACTAAGCTTTTTCGTGTAACCAACTGGATCTTTTGCCGGCACCTCAAGGTAACCACCAAGCTCATCAAGAAAAATATAGATGCTCGATAAATCGTCCGGGTCTATTTTGATATGCTTCTTAGAGGCTTTCTTCTGTGGGTATTGCTTTCGATAGTCAGATAACGCTCGGCAGTCGTATTGCAAATGCTCGTAGGTTATCCCCAGAGAAGTAAGCTTTCTTTCATCCGCTATTCCCATCACTACTGTGAAATGCTGTTCGTCTTCAATCGCGAGTTCTAGTGGTTTTATAGAATCGACACTTTGTTGCCAATAGAGTGATGGTATGCGAGACATTCGCTGATCAGGCTTAACATTATGAACATCAACGACCCACCTCAAGAACTCTTCGCAAAACACAGAAAACCTAACAACAGCGTCTTTTGTAGGGTTGTAATCAGCTTTTTCAATAGTATTTGAGAATGTTTTACCGGGTATAGTCATCAGAAACATCTCATTGATCTTGCCAAAAGCTCTTTCAACAAATGGCTTCAACCAGGGGCGACGCACTTTATTGTAATCAATGTGTATACCTGACTCTAAACACGCTTTCTCTAAACTCTTTGACCAAAACTCCGCCCCATTATCGACGACTAAAGTCTCAATTTTGCCATGACAATCCCAACGATTATTTAACTCGAAACCCTTAGTAACTAGGTCATTTTTGGGCTTAACACTGTTGATAATAGCTTTTGACACAGACACATAACTTGGGGCTTTAAAGCCAATGTGGTAACCAATAATACAACCACTGAAGACATCAACCAGCAAAGTTAAGTAAGGGCGGCCCAAAGGAACAAGTAACTCGTCATCTATTAAAATAACATCTAGGGGGGTGTGATCGATTTCAACACGTTGCAAAACTCTTGTTGGGGGCTCGTGAGCATCAAAATACCTGAACCAAAGGTCGGCAAAATATTGCCCATAACGACCCACCGCCACCATGTATGGAGGTAAAGACTTTAGTCGTTTTTTAAACCCTTCGTACGTCAGCTTAGAGATCTTACCCTCAACAATTGTCTCATTTGCGAGGATGATACTATCTGAATAGAACTCATATGCTTTGGCATAGGATGGGCGTGTTGACGTTAAAAAACGCTCCAGTGCCTCTTCAAAGTACTTCTCATCACCAACAACCTTTTTCTCTTTGCTACCTTTATCGTGATGACGGTTGACCAAGGACTTTATATCACCACCGCTTTCATTAAACGCTGCACGCCACCGGCAAACAGTCCTAGAGCTAGGCTTTTTCGACAAACCACATGCTTCGAAATGTTTGCTTATAAGTGGATTGAGCGTAGTGGGCGACCACCCATGGTTGTTATCTTTCGCTATTAGGGAGATGAGCTTGTATCGCTGCAAAGCAATGTTTTGCTGCTCTTCAGGGTAAGAGCTTAAATCCCGCTCTATTAGTTTTGAATCAGAAAGGCTCCGATATTTCAGAGTATTATGTTCATCTTCTCGTTGTTCTTCCAAGCTAACTTGTACATTACGAATTGATTCAGATTCATCATCAAAAGGGCCAATAGACATTGTTTTTTACCCCACTGTTAGCACCGTCTCCGTACCAAACACTGCACTTTTTAAGTCTGCGACTAGTTCTCCTTTCGCCAGTAATGGCAATACCGAAGATTTTGCCTCAGCTAGCGGAAGATCGAGTTCCAACGCTACACCTTGGAGGGGTACTGCTCCTAAACGCCAGACAAGTGCGATGATATCAGTTTGAAGCTTGGTTATTTGATAAAAGCCATGATAGGCATGCATGAGTTTTAGGTTATTCAGGATAGGATTCAAACGTATCTGACGACTAGTAACTAAGTTCAAGGTTTCTCCAAGTGCTATCGCCGCACTTTGCTGGACCATGAATTTCAATTGAAATTCTGGCTTCTGCGCTACATGTCGTGGCTTAACTTCCCAATACTGACGGCTTCCATCACGAAGATGAACCAAAAAATCAGGTGTATAAGGATTGTTTTTACCGTCAAGCTCATAGTAAAAACCGGTTGGTTGACTACTGAACGAAATGACGTCTTTGGAGTACTCGAGGTGAAAGCAGGCATCAAACTCCAAACGACTTTCACACAGAATCATGTCGTTATTTTTAGGACTAGAGAACTTGATGACGTTTTTGGTAGGACTTGGCTTTCTTAGATTACGTACATACATAACGTCCCTCAACGATGTAAAATTACAACCGTTTTGAGTATAGGACACTTTTTTGTACTAGATTGCCATTTTCTGGTACTGATATGACATTTTCTGGTTTTATCCAGATAAGGGGTGGGAACCCAGCCACATCCCGGCACACAAGTCACTCGCTGCGGCTGCTCCCTTCCAGGCCTGACCGAGTTCACGAGCTATTGTTGCGGGAGGACCAGGCCCCCATAGATTCGTTTTCTAAGAGGCTTGCCTCAAAGAGTGATTGGATTATTAAGCATCACAGCAACCATTGCAAGCCCTTCCACCCTATTTTTGAACAATTGCGGTCTAAGTGCTTATCCTTTATTCAAACCATTAGAAAATCGCAGGTAAATTCACCATTTACCTGCATTTGGAAGGTTTGGATTGCTGGAGTACTAGATATCGATGTCTTCGTTATCTTCTGTGCGAATGATGTAGTCTGTCATCCACGCGGTACCTAATAGACACAACCACACCACAAAGACTGGGCTCGGTACTTCGATGCTTGGAGTAATCACCAGAGCCGCAAAACCGACCGTTGGCAGTGTCCAACACAGTAGTTTATTCCAGCGGAAGGTTTTCAAGCGCGTCAGCGTTTCCATCGATGCCATGATGCCCGTTACACACAAGGCAACCAAAGCGGCATAAGGTAAATCGGCTATCCATAATGGAAGTATTAAGCCTAATGACCACCAGCTGTGTCGGCTGGCAGGCTTAAGATGATTTGCCGCCCACCAAATCACGATGATTGATAAGGTTTGAAGTGTGGTAACCCACGGGACACCTTCAAGCTTGCCTGCTGATTGTGTCACCATGATCCCGACCTGCAAAGTAGTCACAATCAAGCCGGAAATAATCACGACCGACAAACTACTGCGTCTTGAGAAGACCACCATCAATAACGGGAATAGTACCCACGCACTGACAGACAGCGTGATAGGCTGCAAAGGAAGGGTTAGACCATAAGTGGTCATGGAAACAAGCAAAGCTAATCCTGCTATGCCCCCCTGCGGTAAAATCCATAAAGCAGGAATTACCATTGCAAGCACCGGGATATCTCCCTCACTTAAACTGATTGCTCTCGCGCAAACAACCGCTAATAATGTGGTGATCAAGAACTGAAACGTTGTAAATACCATAGCCCTCTCCTTCTACCGATCCGTGGTACCATACCAATCGTAGTAATTAACTGGTCACCCTAGCTTGTTAAAAAACTCGATAACCTCGTTAGATTTTTTGATTGGAGAATGACTACTTATCAACAAAATCTGCCTTGCTCTCAAGCTTTTTCCCTGCGCTATTTTTGAACACTTACTTACTGTGATTGGTATTTATGAACTAGGAACATTTAGTATGGACCAATTTTTGAGCCAAATCTTTGCTGTGATTCACCAAATTCCATATGGAAAAGTAACAACTTATGGAGACATAGCACGTTTTTCAGGATTTCCGGGCTATGCGCGCCATGTTGGTAAAGCGCTGGGTAACCTGCCAGAAGGTAGCAAACTGCCTTGGTATCGAGTGATAAACAGCAAGGGTGAAATCTCTTTAAAGGGTGATTCGTTCGACCGACAAAAGCAGCATTTGGTTAAAGAAGGGATTGAGGTGAGTGATGCAGGAAAGATCAAACTCAGAATATACAAATGGCAGCCCTAGAGCTGCCACTAATCGCTGATTCAACTGGCTAAGTTAAGCCAATCAAGATGCCTTAACAGTGGCATCGACTTCTGATTAACGAACACCAACCAAACGTAGGTCTGCTTGCTGTGTATTTTCTACATCAGTAATTACTGACTTAATCGTGTCAGTAGTGAAACGCAGTTTGCCGTCAACATGAATCGATGCGCGCATGTTGTAACGGTGGTTAGCTTTAATTTTGTCGTTGTCGTAGCTCAGCTCGAATGCGAACGGTACTTGCTTACCGTCTGTGGTGAACTCTTGAGTTGCGATAACCGTCGATGGTGCATCAGCCAGTGAGATATCTTCTAGCGTAACGGTAACCACTGCATTCTCTGGCAATGCAATTCTTTCACGGTAGCTTACTGTTCCTGAAATCACTTGAGTGTTCTCTGCAACCACTTCCTGAGAAGCGCTCGTTTCTGATGTTGCTTGGCAACCAACAAGTAGGCCAAACGATACTAAAGACGTAATAAGAATTAGAGCCTTTTTCATATTCAATTTCTCTCAACATGTTTGCCGGACTCGGCAAATCTACTCACCAATTATAAGAGAGCTTTCATATTCTGTCTTGAAACCCTATGATTTATTGACAGATATCTGACTAAGCTAAATGATTAGCACCATAATCTGACACCCATTTTACGAAGAGGAATGCTGGCGATGAGTCAACCTTTACAAGAATTACTAAGTTTACTTCAGCTAGAAAAACTGGAAGAAGGTTTATTCCGTGGGCAAAGTGAGAACCTAGGCCTACCACAGGTATACGGCGGTCAGGTATTGGGACAAGCGCTTTCTGCTGCTCGTTATACCGTTCAAGACGACCGTAGTGTTCACTCGTTCCACAGTTATTTTCTGTTTCCCGGCGATCCTGAAAAGCCAATCATTTACGATGTTGAGAACCTACGAGATGGACGCAGCTTTAGCACACGCCGTGTAAAAGCGATTCAAAATGGCCGCCCTATTTTCTATCTCACTGCTTCTTATCATGGCGATGCGCCAGGGTTTGAGCACCAGATTTCAATGCCTGATATTCCGGGACCAGAGAACTTTGCCTCAGAAACTGAATTAGCGAGCCACATTGCGGAATTCTTACCAGAGAAACTGCGCAAAACCTTCTGTGGCGAAAAGCCGATTGAGATGCGTCCGGTGACGGTGGTAAACCCACTGAAACCTAAGAAGACGGAAGCGAAACAATACCTTTGGGTAAGAGCGAATGGCGCGATGCCAGACAACCACTTGATCCACCAATACCTGCTTGCCTACGCATCGGATTGGGGATTCTTAGTGACGGCGCTTCACCCACATGAAGTCTCTATCATGACGCCAAATTTTCAAGTGGCGACGATTGACCACTCAATCTGGTTCCACCGCCCATTCAAAATGGACGAATGGCTGCTTTATGCGATTGAAAGCCCAACGGCAGCGAACACTCGCGGCCTAGTGCGCGGCGAGATCTTCAACCAGAAAGGTGAGCTGGTAGCGACAGCAGTACAAGAAGGTGTGATGCGTTTTACTAAATAGCACTCAAATAAATAGCGGATAAACGCTTCTTACAAGCCCCAAATACGCACAAACAAAAAGAGGCTAGGTTTAATACCTAGCCTCTTTCTTTAATGACGCTTAAGAAAACTCGTCACGCAAAAATCAATAAAACCTACTCAACTTCTAACGTTGGCTCAAACTCGCCTTGAACTCGCGTTTTAATGCCATCACCTGCGTCTCGTAGAAGGTTAAATGGCGATAACACTACGCCTTTCACCGCGCCCTCAGCGGCTCCCTGAGCGAGTTCCTTACTCTTATCAGCTAACAAATTAGCTTGTGCCAAAATACCTGGGACTTCCGCTCGTAGCATTTCAGATTCCGTGACGATGACAGGAATAGTCTGTTCGCGGTAAGACTTACTTTCAGCGAGCATTGGTGGCATTACGTCTACGCGGTATCTCTTTAATTCAGTTAATGTTGGTGGAATAACATCGGTTCTTACCTGCTCGACTTCCGTTCGAACATTTTTCACTTCATCTAATATCGCAGGGATTTTGTTGTCGACCGAGGCTACGGTTTGATTCACATCATCGATCGTCTTTCTAACTTCTTCGACAGTGTTTAACACCTGAGGAGCAAGATCGCTGACATGTTCTGCAAGCGCTAATAGCTCTTCTACTTTGAGCCCTTTGGTGAGGCCCGATATGTCTTCGATAACTTGCGGGTAAGTATCAACGATTTCACCGACTTTATTAGTCAATGAGTAGATGGTGTAACCCAAGTAAAAAATGGCGACCGCCAGTACCAGCTGGATAGCGGTAGATACTTTTGCAAACATGAATAATCCTTTTCTTTATCGCAGAGACGAGATCTAAACTGAGAAGATAGTTAAACTAAAGCGATAGTTAATCTATTACTAGGCGCAGCTTAAAGCGGCAATGCTGTCGTGTACTTCAATGGTTCCATCGCAAACGTCGAGGTCACATTAGAGATACCATCAATGCTATTCACCAAGCGCTTATAGAAATCATCAAAGCACTTCATGTCTTTAACCTGAACCTTCATCATATAATCATATTCGCCAGCCATGCGATAGAACTCCATCACTTCTGGAAATTCCGACACAGTATTCACAAAACGACCATACCACTCATGAGAATGATCACTGGTTTTCACCAATACGAACGCAGTAAAGGAAAGATCCAATTTTTCCGGGTTCAATAACGCGACCCTTTTCTCAATAATACCGTTCTCTTCGAGGCGCTTAAGCCTTTTCCAACAAGGCGTTGTAGTGAGATTGACCGCTTCAGAAATATCGTTCAATGACAGGGTGCTGTCTTCTTGCAGTAACCCTAATATTTTTTTATCTACGGCATCTATCACACTTTCACCAAATCGCATTTAAAGAGAATAATTTTCTGCAATTTAAGCAAAACAAAGCAAATATGGCAAAGTTTTTCTCTCCGATTATAGATAAATTAGAACCATACCAATTACAAAGAATTCCTACACTCGATCAGGAGAACGTTTATGTGCACTGACCATCAATGGATTAACAACGCGATTCGTAAAATTGAAGCGGACTACCAACGCTCAGCGGATACGCACCTTATCAAGCTCGATCTACCAAGTATCGAAGGCATTGATGTTTACCTTAAAGATGAAAGCACACACCCTACAGGCTCTTTAAAGCACCGTTTAGCGCGTTCTCTCTTCTTATACGCTATCTGTAACGGTTGGGTTGGCCCAGAAACCACGATCATTGAATCTTCATCGGGCAGTACTGCGGTGTCTGAAGCTTACTTCGCTCGCCTACTTGGCCTTCCATTTATCGCGGTAATGCCAAAATGCACAGCGAAGAAGAAGATCGAGCAAATTGAATTCTACGGCGGCCAAGCGCATCTTGTGGACCGCTCAGATGAAATTTACGATGAGTCTCGCCGTTTAGCAGAAGAATTGAATGGTCACTACATGGATCAATTTACTTACGCTGAGCGCGCAACCGACTGGCGTGGTAACAACAACATCGCGAACTCGATTTTCAATCAAATGCAGATGGAAGATCACCCAGTTCCAGCTTGGGTAGTAATGAGCCCAGGTACTGGCGGTACTTCAGCGACGATTGGCCGTTTCATTCGCTACCAACAACATGAAACTAAGCTTTGTGTTGTCGACCCAGAGAACTCTGTATTCCACGAATACTTCCAAACAGGCAATGCGAACGTGAAAGGTAGTACATTCAGCAAGATTGAAGGCATTGGTCGCCCACGAGCAGAACCAAGCTTCATTCCTGGTGTGGTTGACGAAATGCGTAAAATCCCAGACGCAGCAAGTATCGCAACGACACATTGGTTATCTGACATTCTTGGTCGCAAGGTCGGCGCATCAACCGGGACTAACATGTACGGTGTGCTTCAATTAGCCAGTGAAATGAAAGCACGTGGAGAAAAAGGTTCTATCGTGACTTTACTGTGTGACAGTGGTGAGCGTTACCTAGACACTTACTTCAATGACGAGTGGGTAAATCTGAATATCGGTGACCTACAACCTTATGCAGCGAAGTTAGAAGCTTTCTCGCAAACGGGTGAGTTGGCTTAAGTTCAAAACCGATAGTTCGAAATAGAAAAGAGCCCTTGATGGGCTCTTTTTGTTTATTCATTCTATTAGTCAGCCACTAACGAGAACAAATTACTCTGGCTTCTGCTTCGCTTCAAATGCCGCGAGTTGTTCAGGCGTCGCTTTTGGTTGATGGTTTTGTTTCCACTCATCGTAAGTCATGCCGTATACACGCTCACGAGCGTCATCGATATCCAAGTCTAAGCCTTGTTGCTCTGCTTCCGCTTTGTACCATTTACTGAAACAGTTTCGGCAGAAGCCAGCCAAGATCATCAGATCGATGTTCTGCACATCTTTATTGTTATCTAGGTGTGCTAGCAGGCGACGAAAGGTTGCTGCATCCAGCTTATCTTGTTCTTCTTGAGAAAGATCTTTGTATTTAAATTCAGCCACTTTACTTTCCTTTATTCGATCTATTGTATTAATTCGTTGAGCTCTGTTTGTTATACAAAAAAAGCCTGCAATTCGCTAGGAGCAAACGCAGGCTTTTCAATATTGTTACACTATTCCGTGTTCATTAATCGTGCGTGTTCATTAACCGTGAGAGGTTCTTCCCACGTTGTCATGGCTAAGCTCTTTATTAAGTTCCGCTTCCACGTGACCCGGAGAGCGTGTTGATCCTGAAATCAGTCGGTACATCGCAGGGATAACGAACAGAGTTACCAATGTCGCAAAGCCCATACCGAAGAAGATAACCGTACCCACAGCCACTCGGCTTTCATAGCCTGCGCCCGTTGAAGTAATCAATGGAATTGCACCAGCCAGCGTCGTGAATGCCGTCATCATGATTGGACGTAAGCGTCGAGCAGAAGCATCAATGATCGCCTTTTCAAACTCAATACCACGGTCACGAAGTTGGTTAGCAAACTCTACGATCAAGATACCGTTTTTGGTTACCATACCGATCAACATGATCATACCAATCTGGCTGTAGACGTTGAGCCCTTGACTCATCAGCACCAAGCCTAAGAAGCCACCGAAGATACCCATAGGTACGGTGAACATCACCACCAGCGGGTTAATGAAGCTTTCAAACTGCGCGGCCAGTACCAAGTATGCGACCAGCATCGCTAGCGCAAACACCACTAGGATACTTGATTGGTTCTCTTTAAAGTCTTTTGACTCGCCAGAGTAGCTCACTGAAATATCACCCGGTAGCTGTTCAATCGCTTGTTCATCAAGGAAATCGAGCGCGTCACCCAGCGTGTAACCTTCCATTAGGTTCGCTTTAATGGTCACCGATTTCTGCTTGTTGTAGTGCGACAAACGAATCGATGAAGCCACTTCTTCAATGTGCGTCAGCGTATCAAGTGTAACCAGCTCACCAGACTGAGTTCGCATGTAGATTTGGCTTAGATCGTTCGCGTTGTTGAAGCTGTTTTCATCACCACGCAGATACACGTCGTACTCTTCACCACGGTCAACGAAGGTGGTTTCACTGCGGCCGCCAAGCATGATTTCTAACGTATCTGAAATGTCTGAAACGCTAACACCTAGCTCTGCTGCACGCTGCTTATCTACGGTTACCAATAGCTCTGGTGTTTTCTCAGAGTAATCGATGTCCGCGCCTTCCATCATTGGAGAATCTTCAGCCGCTTGCTTTAAGAGCTCTGCCCACTTCTGAAGTTCAGAGTAATCAGAACCGCCAAGTACGAATTGAACAGGCTCACTTGAACCACCTTTGAAGCCCGGCATGAACGGGAATACACGCACATCTGGAATGCCGTTCAACGATTTACGAACTTCGTTCAACGCTTCTTGTGCGGTAACGTCACGCTCATCCCAGTCTTCTAGGATCATGATTACGAAGCCCGTTTGGTCACCCGCATTACCACCAAACGCTGGTGATTGAATACTGAATGACTTCAAGAAGCCCTGACCAAGCAATGGCATTAAGCGTTCTTCAACGATGTCCATGTTGGCAGACATACGGTTGTAACTGGTTGCATCGGCACCACGAACAAACGCAAATATAACACCACGGTCTTCTTGTGGCGTCAGTTGCGACGGCACTTGTTGCATCAAGCCATAACTACCGCCCATACACGCGATAATGATGATTGGAGCGGCCCAACGCCAGTTAAGAGCACGGCGCAATACCGCGCGGTATCCAGACTCAAGCTTGCCAAATACGCGCTCGACAAACAAATTGAAACGGTTTGGTTTAACGTTCGCTTTAAGGATCTTACTGCCTAGCACTGGCGTTAGCGTTAATGCGACTAGCGACGAGAAGATCACCGACATCGCAAGCAATACAGAAAACTCGGTAAACAATAGGCCAACCATGCCGTCCATGAACGAGATTGGTAGGAATACCATTACCAATACAAGCGTTGTTGCGATTACCGCGAAGCCTACTTCACGAGTACCTTTATAGGCCGCAAGCAGCGGTGACTCACCACGTTCAATATGGTGGAAAATGTTCTCAACCACCACGATCGCATCATCTACCACCAAACCAATCGACAGGATAAGTGCCATCAAGGTAATCAGGTTGATAGAGAAACCGAAGTAGTACGCGGCAATAAACGACGAGATCAGAGATACAGGTACGGTTACCGCTGGAATAAGTGTTGCACGTGCTTGACCAATAAAGATATAAAGCACAAGGATAACCAAGCCGCCCGTGATAAAGAGCGTGCTGTAAACCTCAGAGATTGAGCGGTCGATAAAGACAGTTGAGTCATAGTCGACAGCTAAACGAGTACCGTCTGGCAAGAACTTTTGAATTGCTTCGACTTCTTTATGGACTAAGTCAGCCACCTCAAGTGGGTTCGCATCTGACTGAGGCACGATACCCATACTTACGTTAACAACGCCGTCACTCTTAAAGGTCGAGTTCTCGTTTTCTGCGCCAATGTAAACATCCGCTACGTCTTTCAAGTAGATAGGTGTGTTATCAGAGGCACGTTTAACGACTAGATATTCGAAATCTTCCGCTTCAGTGTAAGAACGAGCAGTACGAACCGACATCACAATCGCATCGTTACGTACTTCACCACCTGGGCTTTCAATGTTCTCACTGTTCAGAGCAGAAGTGATGTCCGAGGTAGTAACGCCACGACCCGCCATCTGCGCAGGTTTCAGCTTCACGTACATTACTTTGTACAAGCCACCTGAGATATCCACCGAGCTCACGCCAGAAATCAAACTAAAGCGGTCAATCAACACACGTTCGGTGTAGTCGGTTAACTGCGTTCGGTCCATCTCCGTCGAACTTAAGTTGATGTAGACCGAAGCTTCACCACTACCATTGTTCTTATAAACAATTGGGTCGTCGGCTTCATCTGGCAATGAACGCTGCGCACGAGCTACAGCATCACGAACATCACTCACACCGGTATTGAGGTCGTAACCAAGCTCAAAAGTAATCGTGATACGCGACATACCGTTACGCGTTGTGGATTCGATCTCATCGATACCACTGATGCCGGATAACTGGTCTTCAAGGTTGGAGGTTATTTGGCTTTCAATGATGGTGGCAGACGCACCCTCATAACGAGTACTGATCGATACTACCGGGCTTTCAATATCTGGCATCTCACGAACCGCGAGCTTATTGAAAGAGACAATACCAAACACAACCAATAGTAGGCTCAATACGACGGCCGCTACTGGTCTCTTTACAGAAACATCAGATAACAACATTAGTTAGCGCCTTCTTGTGCTTTTTTATCACTTGCTGCATCAGCTGGGCGATTAACGGCAAGCTCTTGAACCAAGACGCCGTCACGCATGTTCACGATACCTTGCACCACGATCTTCTGGCCAATTTCGATGCCTTTGTCGATCACGACTTCGTTATCGATACGTGCCCCAAGGAAAACTTCTGTACGAGTTGCTTTATTATCTTCGTCGATAACATAAACGAAACGCTTCGTACCTGAATACTCAAGCGCTTGAACTGGGATAATCGGCGCTTCTACAGGAGGGAAATCCATATCAGCTGCCACTAGCATGCCTGGCTTTAGGTAATCATTATTGTTGTCAAAGTGGATTCGAACTCGAAGGTTCAAGGTTTCAGCATTAATACGAGAATCAATGCCTACCACTGTGCCAGTGAACTGAGTCTCGCCCCACGCACTGGTGCGAGCCGTCACTGTCATGCCTTTAGACAGCTTAGAAAGGTAACGCTCAGGAATTTGAAGATCTAACTGCATCACAGACAAATCATCTAAAGTCACAAGCTCAGTACCTGCTGTCACCATTTTTCCGCGACTAAAGTCGATAAAACCGACCGTGCCAGAGAAAGGTGCGCTGATGTGTAAGTCTTTAAGATTGGCATTGGCGGCAGCTAGGCGAGCATTGGCGATCTCTACATTAGTTTTCTGAGCGTCAATTTCAGTTTGCGTGATCGCGTTGCGTTTCACTAGTCGTTGGAATTCCGCTAGCTTACGTTGCTCGTCTTTTAGGTACGCTTGCGCTTCTGCAACCGCCGCTTTCGCTTTGTCGTCATCAAGCTGAACCAACATCTGCCCTTTGGTGACATCTTGATTGGCTTTGATGTTGATAGAGTCAACTCTGCCCGCTACTTCAGAGGTAATGATCACAGATTGTTCTGCTTCTAACTTACCTACCAAAGAAAGAGATTGGCTAACTTGGTGAATATCAACTTGCTCAGTAACAACAGTGACAGTGCTAGGGCCCATGCGTTTAGCTAGTGCGGCTGGAGACGCCATAAGAATAGACAAGCTAAGCAGGGTTAAAACAGATTTATGCTTCATAATAATGGTCTGCAAGTAAGGTTTATACCAATCACAGTGAGTAAGTGGTCAGAAATAGCGTAGGGAAAAGGCTTGAGAACAAGGTAGCTCTTTTCAACAGATAGTTTCGATAAGTAGTTATTCTACAATCAAAATTTCTGACGCTGTTCTCGAGCATTTTAACAGGCTAGGATGACATGTTATTTACTACGATTGGTATTAATATCTATAAATGAAATTAACCGTATTCTATCAACTGATGAATGCTGTAACGTCAAGAAGTGTAAATCTAGATTAAATTCCATTTACGTTTCTTGGCGAATTGCACAAACCAAACACAATGTAGAAAGCGAGTTACCTCAAGGTGTTACCTATCACTACGTAAACCTTAGTATAGATGTTCACTTCCCGAGCAATATGCGTACTTTTCGCCATCTTTGCCCAAAAAGGCAGCATTCAACACAAAACCATAAGAAAAACTCTTTACAGGTTTAACGTGTTTGCTATGATGCGCTCCGCACTTGAGAGATGCGTTGGGAAAAACATCTCTTTAGCCTATCCATTATGAGTTAGGAAAAACACCCTGGAGGGGTTCCCGAGTGGCCAAAGGGAGCAGACTGTAAATCTGCCGGCACTGCCTTCGATGGTTCGAATCCGTCTCCCTCCACCATATTCTTCTTACCTCTTTTGAGAGTTAAGAGAACAACCTAGTTGATGGGCTTATGGGAAAACATCAATTTAGGCTTACTTTGTGAAGAGTAAGACACACCCTGGAGGGGTTCCCGAGTGGCCAAAGGGAGCAGACTGTAAATCTGCCGGCACTGCCTTCGATGGTTCGAATC